>NZ_CP014263.1:4570000-4767500 GCF_001988955.1 Spirosoma montaniterrae
TCGACCAAAGGGCTGTCGTCGTTATAATGCGCCGGTACAGCCGCTACATGCATCGGCGATTCCGGCGATTGGCTGTAGAGGTGCGAACTGAATCGGTCGGCGTTTTCGGCATTGGTGCGGTTGAGCCAGGTTTGCAGCCCGCGCCGGGCCGCGCCAGTGTCGGTTCGCAGTACGCGCAACGCTTTCCGAACTGCCGACACCGCATCGCGCCGGAGGGGCGAAGCCGTTTTGCGCAGTTCTTCCCGAATGGCCATCAGGTCAGCCGCTTTGGGGTGATTGCGGGCGGCTTGCTGCAACAGGTCAACGGCTTCGTCGTGGTCGCCTTTCATCGACGTCTGATACGCACTCCAGGCATCTAAACGGGCCTGTTTGGCAACTTGCTTGGCTTCGGCTTCGATGGCGTCCAGCTCATCGTTGGTGGCGTATTCGTTTTCGCGAATCCAGTGCCGGAACATACGATTGCAGTCGTGTTCGTCTTCCCAGGCCAGCCGCTCTTTCGACTTGTAGCGTTCGTGCGAACCAGACGTAGAGTGTCCCTGTGGCTGGGTCAGTTCCTGTACGTGTACCAATACCGGCACGTGCTGCTCCCGGCAAATGTGGGCGGCCTGCTGATACGTTTCGAGCAGAGCCACATAATCCCAGCCTTTCACGGTAAAGATTTCAAACCCTTTGTCGTAGGCATCGCGCTGAAAACCAGCCATTGCCTTGGAAATACTTGCTTTAGTGGTCTGATACTCAATGGGCACCGAAATGCCGTACCCATCGTCCCAGACCGACATCAGCAGCGGCACCTGCAACACTCCGGCGGCATTCATACTCTCCCAGAACATGCCCTGCGAGGTTGAAGCGTCGCCGATAGTGCTAAAAATCACCTCATTGCCATTTCGCGAAAAGCCCCCCATATCGTGCAGTGCTGGGTTTTGCCGAAACAGTTTCGAGGCATACGCCAGCCCCAGCGAACGCGGAATCTGCCCGGCGGTGGGAGCAATGTCACAAACTGAATTGAATTTATCCGTTTGCGGACGCCATAGCCCCTGTTCGTCGAGCCAGCGGGTAGCAAAGTGTCCATTCATGGAGCGGCCTGCCGTATTCGGGTCATGAGCCACGTCAGTGTGGGCGTAGAGCTGGGCAAAAAATTCAGTCCAGCGCAGTTCGCCGAGAGCCGCTACAAACGTTTGATCGCGGTAGTAGCCGGAGCGGAAATCGCCCCGGTCGAACGCACGGGCGGCAGCAATCTGGGCTAATTCTTTGCCGTCACCAAATATGCCAAATTTAGCCCGCCCGCCCATAACGTCGCGCCGACCCAGCAAACTAACCTGTCGACTTTCGCAGGCCAGTCGATAGTCTGATAGGATTTTTTCACGACTGATAATACCTGTCGAGCGGAGTTGTTCGTTTGCTATCACAGCAGAGCCACGGGTTGAAAAAGTTCTACAATTAGTTTTTCTGACGAAGTGTTTTTCACGGATAAAGCCCGCAATCACGCGAAAGTAAAAATAAGGCAAAACATCTCAGCTTTCAAAAAAACGATTTTTTGCCGTTCTTTGTTGACAGGGCAGACACCAACAAGTATTTGGCAAACTCTTTGCTCTGACAACGATTTAGTAAGCGTAGCATATTAACAACCAAACCATAATTCTGATTAGTCCAATGAAAAAGATTTTTTCACTTTTCGTAGCTTTATTTGTCTTCGTTGCAGTTGGCTACGCGCAGAAGGGCGTTATGAAGTTTGCCAAAGAAACGCATGACTTTGGTAAAATTGAGCAGGGCAAGCCTGTAACGCATGTCTTCGAGTTTAAAAATACTGGTGCTGATCCTGTTGTCATTAGCGATGCGTCGGCTTCATGCGGCTGCACCAAACCCAACTGGACTCGTGAGCCAATCATGCCGGGCAAAACGGGTAATGTATCGGCTACGTTTAACGCAGCCGCTATGGGGCAGTTCACCAAAACAGTGACGGTGACAAGTAATTCCGAAGCGGGCCAAACCGTGTTATACCTGAAAGGCGAAGTGGTTTCCCAGAAAGACGCTGAAGCGGCTGCGGCTTCGGGCAGCAAGACTGCCAAGAAAGTTACCAAGACATCACGTTAACACGCTGAAGGGTTAATAGTGTGGTCTGGAAAGGCATCTGGTTGTTTACCGGATGCCTTTTTTTCATTGATCAGTGAGCAGCCAACAGCCATCCGTTTTAGGTTTATTAACCATAAAAACTACGTATCTTACTGCCAGTTGCCAACTGTTGGCTGCTAGTTGATAACTGTTCGCTGCAATGTTTTTTCTGACACTCGGCATCGTTGCCCTCATCGTGGGCTTTGCCATCAACACCCCCTCCCTGACGTTTTCGCGCTTTTCACGCCCTGTCAAAGTGATTGGGGCCGTTCTAATTGTGCTGGGCCTGCTTACCGCCAGTATTCGCCAGATCGACGCCGGGCAGGTAGGTGTTATTTCCCTGTTCGGTAATGTCAGCGACCGCACGCTTGAGTCGGGCCTGAACTTCGTGAATCCGCTTGCCAATGTAACGGAGTTCGACGTGAAAACGCAGAACTACACCATGTCGGCAACGCACGATGAAGGCGAAAAACAAGGTGATGATGCCATTCGGGTACTTACCGCCGACGGGCTGGAAGTCGTGATTGATCTGACCGTGCTCTACCGCATCGTATCGGCTGAAGCCCCGCGCATCTACCGCGAGATCGGCCCCGACTATACCGACAAGGTGGTACGTCCAATTACCCGAACGCGTATCCGCGACAACGCCGTGTATTATGACGCCGTAGCCCTCTATTCGACCCGGCGCGACGAGTTTCAGACCCGTATTTACAAAACTATCGAAGCCGATTTCCGCAAGCGAGGGATGATGTTGGAACAGTTATTGATACGAAACATCGACCTGCCCGCGTCGGTAAAGCGTACTATTGAGTCGAAAATCAACGCCGAGCAGGACGCCCAGAAGATGCAGTTCGTGCTGGCGAAAGAACGGCAGGAAGCCGAACGCAAACGGGTTGAAGCACAGGGCATTGCCGACTACCAGCGAATTCTGTCGACGGGCCTCTCAGACAAGCAGTTGCAGTACGAACAAATCAAAGCCCAGCGCGAACTGGCCCAGTCGCCCAATGCCAAAATCGTGATTATGGGCGGGCGGGGCAACGTGCCGCTGATCCTGAACGATAAGTGATTTATGAGCTATTTTAACGCCATCAGCCAGGCGCGGCAGGCGTCGGGCCAGTTGTTGAGCGAACCGAATTTGGCTGTGCGCAGGCCGTAGCCGTGTCCACCGGTCGGGTACAGGTGCATTTCGACCGGAACACCGTTTTTCAAACAAGCCCGATAATAGCCGATGCTGTTTTCGACCGGCACGGCCTTGTCGTCCTGTGAGTGAACCAGAAACGTGGGCGGTGTCTGACTCGTTACCTGCAACTCGTTCGAGTAGTAGGCAACCATATCCGACGATTTTTTCAGCTTACCGAGCAGTTTATCGCGTGAACCGGTATGTGCATTATCGCCAAACGTCACCACGGGGTATACCAGAATCGAGAAATTGGGTTTAGCCTGTTCGCTGGCGTTTGGGCCCCGGTGGTAGTGGGTAGAAAGCGTGGACGCCAGATGCCCCCCCGCCGAGAACCCCATTACGCCTATTTTATTGGCGTCGATACCGTAGCGGCTGGCGTTTTGCCGAATCAGCTTCATGCCCTGCATGGCATCCATGAGCGGCACCTCGTGCGGATTGGTCATGATCGTGGAGTCGGGCAGGCGGTATTTCAGCACAAAGGCCGTAACGCCCATGCCATTGAACCACCGGGCAATGTCTTCGCCCTCGTGCCCGGATGCCAGAATCCAGTAGCCACCACCGGGGCAGATCATCACAGCCGCACCCGTAGCTTTGTCTTTCGGAGGCAGATAAGCCGTCAGGGTTGGCACCGACACCTGACTGACACGGAGAATGCCGTCGTTGCCAGCTTCTGATTTTTCGGTAATGCTGGCTCCGGCAATGGCATTCGGAATGGCGTTATCGGGCCAGAGTTTAATGACTTCCTGAGCGCGGGCGGTTTGCGTAAACACAAGTAAGGAGACGAACGTAAGAAGCAACAGGCGCATAGCTACAACGAAGATGGATGCAGCAGAAAGCCGACTCCTTAGTCGACTCTACTCAAATTTCCACTTCCTGATCGGCGTCGGTCGAGCTGGTTTTTGGCCCGCCCAGTACGTCGACTAATTCTTTCACCCGATACACGGTCTTATTGTACTTATTGCCGAGCATGATAATGACGTATTCATCTTTCGGGCTGAACCAGAACATGGTGTTGTAGCCTTTCCACCAGCCGGAATGATAAATGTATTCGGGTTTATTAAATCCGTCGAGCATCATCCGAAACCCATAGCCGTAATTCTTGGCCCCTTTTCGCTCGAAACTGCGTGGAATAAACGCTTCAGCGAGGGTTTTGCGTTGCAGCAGACAATCGCCGTTCAGGGCGCGATACCAGCGGAATAAATCGCCAATGGTTGAGTAAATGCCCTTATCGCCCACTACGTCGTCATAATAATCTTTCGGAATACGCCGATTCCATTGGTATCCTGCCGTGCGGTGGTAATTGATCGAGTCGTTTTTGGTGGTTGCCACAAACGTCTGATGCATTCCCAGCGGCTCGAAAATATTTTTGTGGATAAACGCTTCGTAAGACTGCCCCGTTACCTTTTCAATGATCGACGCCAGCACCATATAGTTGGTATTGCTGTAGCTGAACCCCCGCCCCGGCACGTTATATTTCTTCGGTGTTGGCTTCACCGTGGCGAACCAGTGCATAATAGTGGCATTGGTCGGATACGGTTTTTCTTTCTTGTAGAAATTCACCTTCATGCTATCATCGAAGGCATAGGCATAATTGGGTAGTCCACTCCGGTGGCTGAGCAGTTCGCGAATGGTGATACCGTGATACGGAAAGTCGGGGTAGAACTTCTGGATCGAATCCTCCAGTTTTAATTTACCGGCTTCGATAAGCTTGAGCGTACCAACAGCGGTAAACGTTTTCGACAGCGAGGCTAACTGAAACTTGGAATCTTCGACCAGCGTATCGCGTTCGTTGCGCTCAAAATGCCCCAGCCCGAAGCAGTTTTTATAGAGAACAATGCCCTTCTGGGCAATCAGCACGTTGCCGTTGAAGCCTTCGCGGACCTTCTGCTGAATAATTGCTTCTATCTGTTGCGTTTTTGCGTCAGCATTGATCTTTTGCCGGATATTATTCTGTTCATCGGGCGATACCGTCTGCTCATCGGCGCAACTGCGCAGCGCCTGCGCCGACTTATTCAGTTCCTTTTGTGAACTCTGCCCACACGAAGCAACGCCGACACTTACTACAATCCATACACTTAGCCAACTCCAGCACTTTCTCATCCGCACCATTCCAACATGCATTAGTTTCACTCTATTTACGCTACCAACGTCCACAAAAATAAGAATAGTACATCAAGGATTTGGTTAACCATTGATAAGAAGCCAGAATTTCATCGATAGTGCTGTTATATTCTATTGAATGGGTTACGGGGTGATGGCACGGCAGGTCGCCGTTTGAGGATGCCCGTTTTACGAATACCCACATAACCACCGACGCTGTTTGGCAGCAAACCGCCCGCATCGAAACCAAACGAACTGTTTAGCACTACCCCACCCAGAATGGTCAACGGGACCGACGCCGTTAATAGTCCCGAAAACTGCGAAACAATCGGCACGTAAGGCGTTCCATATGTACCGGCATTTCGCCCATACGACAGGCGGGTTGTTAGTTCTACCTTGTTTAACAGCAAACCGCTTGCCCCAACGTGGTAAACGCTAACGCGGTTGTTAGCAATGGGAAATCGCTGCGGCAGCGACGGTCGCGTTTCCTGCGTGGGCGTTAAAAACGGCGTACCGATGGTTCGGCCAAAGTAAGTCCAGCCGTCAACAAACTGGCTGTGGTTAAAATAATCGTCGCGACCACGAAGTTGCGGATTATCGATAACGAACAGGCTTCCGCCCTGACTACCTGTGAAGAGGTACTCAACCGTTAGCTGACGTAGAAAAAACAATTCTCCTTCAGGTTGCCGACGGTTACGGATTCGTAGCCCATTCAAGCCATCCTGAATATTGGTGGCATAGAACAGCGAACCATCATCGTACATGAATTGCCGATACATGAACAGGTTCCAGTTGTTCAGGTCAACGTCTGCAGCCAGGTCGAGGGAGCCAAGATGATTGCCGATGCGATTTTCTTCAAACGAGGTAATGTTTGGGTCATCGGGGTCGGGGTTTCGGGTACCAAACATAACCGCCGGAAAATACCGCAGGGTTGATGGCAGTCTGCCGTTAACAGCCACGACCGGCCCCAGCACCGCCGGGTCGGCCCGCCCGCCCCAGATAACCTGATGATTAAATCCCGCATAAAGCCGAAACCGCCACGACGGTTTACCAATCCGGCCATATACGTACTTGTGATGCAGAAAAGACCCCGTAACCAACCGATTGGCGTTTTCAAACCAGCCATGTGCAAAAGCTCCCAGGAACGATACAACGCCTTTGGTGAACGGAACGGCTGTGTAAACGGGCAGGCCGATTTGTACTTTGGGAATGGGCAGTGCGTTCCCCGACCACGAATAGGCACCAGTAGAAAGCAGCGTATCGACTAAGCCAACAACTTCCCGTCGCCGACCGATGTAGGCTTCAAAGGCACCGAAGCGACCTTTCAAATAAGCTTCGGGTAGTATTAACTGATTTGTCAGGCCGGCATTGACTAATACTTCAGCCGCGTATCCCCAGTCTGCTTTAGGTTTGTAGGTGGTACTATCGGCAGATCGATAATCAGCAGACAGACGGGCACCAACACGAGCAATGGGGGTTTTCAGCGGTACTGTTCCGTACTGATTGGCGCGTAACCAAAAAGGTGTCTGGTCAGAAGCCGCCATTCCGCCCGCTTCAATCTGGTATTGATTACTGCGTTGAGCATGGGTTTCGAATACACCACAGATAATTAATAAACACCAGCCAGCCAGCCATACGATACGTCTCATAAATAGTTGCATTAGCCAACAGCCCGCCAATTGGCTTAGAGGATATGATTACTTACCGCGTCCCTGCGCCATAACCCGAAGCGTCTGTGCGATAATCCACATATCGAACAGAAACGACCGGCGTTCGGGATAGAGTAAGTCATAACGAAGCCGCTGCACCATTTCGTCTAAGTTGGCGGCATAGCCAAACTTGATTTGGCCAATCGAGGTGATGCCCGGTTTCACTTTCAGCAGCGAGCGGTATTCAGGAGCAACGGCAACAATCTGATCGATAAAAAACTGTCGTTCGGGCCGGGGTCCAACAACCGACATATCTCCTTTCAGAACATTATAAAACTGTGGAATTTCGTCTAAACGGGTTTTGCGCATAAAGCGGCCCCAGGGTGTGATGCGCCTGTCGAGCGTTCCAGCCGATAAAACCGGACCGGATTTTTCGGCATCGACGTACATACTCCGAAACTTGTAGATGGTAAATGGTTTACCGTCGCGGCCAATACGCTCCTGCCCATACAACACCGGTCCTGCCGACGTAATCTTCGTGATAAGTGCCATGATCAGGTAGATGGGCATACCCAGAATCAATACGCCGAGCGAGAACGCAATGTCGAATCCCCGCTTGAATATATTGATTCTGAAGTCGACCAGCATTTGCGACGACAGGTTCAGTACAGGCAGGAAATCGTGGTACTCGACGGATGCGCCTTTCAGTAAAAACCCACGGAAATCGACTAAGAGCTTAACCTGATAGTCGGCTTCTTCGGCATGATCTGCAATTTCTTTCAGGCGTGTATTATCGATGTAGGGCATACAGCAATACACACAATCGATGCGTTCTTCTTTGATAAATGCCCGTAGGTCTGTGCAGTCTCCCGTCAGCAACCCTGTATTATCTGGCTTGGGGTCATCGAAATAGCCGTAAAAATGAAAACCCATTTCAGGGTGCGTATCATAAAAACTGCGAATCGTTGCCGCCAGCTTACCGTAGCCCACAATAACGTACCGCCGGTTATTATACCCTCTCGCCCGGTATTCGCGTAGGAAAATCAGCCCACCTATCCGAAAGGCGGCTCCTAAGCTTACAAACAAAGTATAGGTGATCAGTAAATGCTCCCGCGAATAATAATAGCCTTTGACAGCGACCCAGTACACTGATATGACGGCGACGTGAATAGCTATCAACATCAGCAATTTCTTTATTAAATGGTCTGCTTTAAAGAGCTGACGCGGGAAAATATAGGGTTTGAGAAGTAGTATTTCCAGCAGCCAGATCAAATTGAACAGCAGCCAGAACGATGCATACGGAGGTTCGCTCACACTGTCGAGCGTCCGAAATTTAATCCAGTATGCTCCCAAAAAAGCCGCGTTTAAGCTGAGAAAATCAACGAAAACGTGCAATGGAAAGAATAGTATGGAATATCGGTGCCTCATAGGAAAGTTGAATCCACTTCGTAAATTAGAACAAATTGTATTCCAATAGCTCTAATTTACGAATGAGATTAGGTGCTTTTCAGCCGAACTTATTTTACGGTGTTTCCAGAACGTTACAAAATAGCAGCAAAAATCTGGCATAAACAACCTGATAACGAAACGGGTAGCCCATTACCGTTACCTGCTCTGCGTGGCAAACCATTGTTTTCGTACACTGAAAAAAGCACCAACGCCCTGCCGATACAACGTACCAGCATCAACAGCTACATTCGCCGTTAAATCAAATCCACCCAATAAATCAAGCGGAGCGATAAACCCGATAAATCCTGAAAACTGATTTCTGACAGGTACATACGGCGTATTATATGTACCCAGATTTCGGCTATACGAGAGCTTTGTCTGATAGGCAACAGGCCCGGTCAGGAATGAGGTCCGCACAGGCAAACTGCCCGACAGCCCCAGGTGAAGTACTGTCACCCTGTTGTTGGCCGTAAACGTTCCGTAAGGGTATTCGTTGTTCGGGCCAAGTGCCGGTGGAATAAAGGGAGTGCCTATAGTGTGTTGCCGATACCCCCATCCGTTCCGAATTTGCTGATGATTGAAGTAATCGTCTTTACCACGAAATCTTGCCTCATCGATGATAAAGATAGGCCCGCCCTGACTTGTCGTATTCAGAAACTCGACCAGAATGTCCCGCACGATTGCAGTAGGATCGTTCCGGCGAATACGAATTCCATTCAGCCCATCGGTAATATTGATGAGCGAATACAATGACCCGTCTTCAAACAGGCTTTGCCGGTACAGGTATAGCGTGTGCCGCACCAGATCAATTTCTGCCGCCACGTCAATAGACCCCAAGTGGTTGCCCACCCGGTTTGTCAGATCAAAATAGGTGTACTTCGTGGTATCCGTTCGCCCTCGGTTAATGCCTGTTACTACGTAAAAATAGTCGACCAATCCTGAAGGAAGTTTCCCGCCAACCGGAATGGTTCCCCCTGCGGTGCCGCCGTCGGCAGTGCGCCCGCCCCACACCACCTGATGGTTGAAGCCGCCATACAAACGAACGGAACTGGTTGGTTTACCCAATCGCAGATACAGGCTTTTTTGATGCAACATTGTGTTGCGTATGTAGTTCTCGGCATCTAAATAGCCGTGGGCATAGGTTCCCTGGACAGCAAGCCAGCCTTTCGTAAACCCAATGGGCGTAAAAACCGGGATAGAAACCTGTATTTTGGGCACGGGCATGGCATTGCCCGACCACGCGTATGACCCTGTTGACAGAGTCGAATCAGCTAAGCCAAACTTTTCGCGCCGACGACCAATATACATCTCGAAAACGCCCCGCCGAACTTTTAGATAAGCTTCGGGCAGCAATACAGCCCGCTCATACGAAAGTAGATTTGGTGCCATATTGCCAACAACGTTCACACCATAACCGAACTGAAAGGCCGATTCGCGCCATCGTCGGCTGCTGTTGCCGGTTGTGTCGTAGTCGCTGTAGATGCCTGCCCGAACTGTTATTAGTGGCGATTGCTTCGGCACGATGCCATATTGATTGGTTCGTAGCCAGAATGGGGTTTGCGTCGACGATGCTATGTATGTTCCTACTTCGCCCACATACTGGTCGGGCGGGTGAATAGCCTGAGCCACTGATTGATTGGTACTTACCCGCAACAGAACGACCAGAATTGCATAGATACTGTATTGACGAGAGAGGAGGTGCATGAAAAGGACGTTTGCTGCTGAGTTTAATTGCACAATAATAATGCCGCACATGAAGCTTTATTGCTATCTACACAGCTTATCGAGCGAACAGTCTCCGGCAAAGATAGTCACAAATAGAAAGACCCACGCCTAAAGCGTAGGTCTGCTCTGATACCTGTAAGGGTTTTAAAAGCTTACTTTTTTATTAACCGACTGGTAGCCCGTTGCTGATTTGTTTCAATAATGGGAATGTATACGCCCGTTGCCAGTGACTGCGGTTTCCACTCGATCCGGTGCTTACCCGCCGACTGCACTTCATTCTGCACCAACTGACCAACCACTTTCCCCTGCGCGTCTGTTACCCAAAGGCTGACATTGCCATCGGCAGGCAGCGCGTATTCAATTATTGTCGACTGCTCGAACGGGTTCGGAAATGCCGATAGTTGAAGCGGAAACTCTGAAGTGGCTACCAACGACACCGGCTTTATGAACGCCGAAAAGGTGCTGCCCTGCTTCGCTTCAAAGCCGGGCAACAACGTTACCGACCCACCAGCCTGATAGGCAACGTCTGTAGCAGGTTGTACCGTGCTCGTAGCCTCGATGGTTTCGATAGACTGCTCAAGGTGCCGACCACTTCCGGTATAGGTAAGTTGAATACGCAAATGCTGCTTGGGCGTTTGGGCAAAGCTAATTGCTCCACTCAGTAGCAGGGATAAAGCGAGGGCGTATAGTTTTGTCATTATCTGAATATCCTTGATTTATAGCCCTAAACTACAATTTCTTTACGAAACACTGCGTATTTTTCGTGAACAAAATCCTGAATACGTTTAATAAACAGCGATTCATCAAATTGTTCCGCATGTTGACGGATATAAACTGAATTAAACTGATCTTCGATACGCTCAAATTGTTTCACAGCAGCAATTAAACTATCAACCGTCTGCTCAGTAAAGAGTAGTGCTGTTGCTTTCTCAGGGCTATTATGCACTGAGACTGAGACCTGCGTAGTTAAAACCCCACCAGCGTTGTAGGCAATTACAGGCCGCCCCGCTGCATTAGCTTCTAAAGGCGTAATGCCGTAGTCCTCATGCTGGGGAAAAATGAAAGCCCGGCAACCTGCATATACATCGGCTAATTCCTGTGCTGATAAGCCGCTCATAAACGTTATGTTTTTTCCAGCAGCCGCCTTTATTTCATCAGCCTGAACGCCTTTGCCTACAATAACAAGCGGGTAACCCAGTTGGTTAAATGCCTCTACAACCAAATCTACTTTTTTATAGTACTCCAGCCGGGAGACAACCAAGAAATAATCCTTAACCCGGTCAGAGACATAAAACTTATCCGCGTTGACGGGAGGATTGATAATTTTTATAGGCTTATCAACCTTGTATGTCTGCCTAAGCCGTTGAGCGGTCTCATCCGTCATAGCTACATAATGATTGGGCCTCTGACCATATTTAAAATCAACGTCTCGTAGATAATTGAGTACGAGATCAAAGATGCCTTTCTTGACTGATCCTGCCTGTGCGTATTGTGCATATGAAGTCGGCTCCCAAGCTAAACGAAACGGCGTGAAACTATAACTAATTACCAGCGCGTCCGGTCGAACTTTAACGTATTTAGCACAATGTGTACCCGACATCACTATTACATCGTATTCGGTGAGATCATGCGACTGCATTGCCCAGATGCCAAACGGGAAGAATAAGTTCTTCATCAAGTCATCCGTTTTAGCGATTTGCTGTAGCCAAGTAGTGCGAATGTCGCAACCCTGAAACTCAGGAAACGTTAAGTGAGGTTGATAGCACTGCGTATAAATAGGGGCTTGGGGAAAGGCTTTATGGAATGACAATGCTACCTGCTCTCCTCCACCCCGACACATCAACCCATCCTGGACAAGCGCAATTTTCATAGTAAGGTGTTGCCCATTACCACTTTGGACACGGAACTCATTGGCAAAAGTAGACAAACACGTTGGGAAATTGAAATGTTATCAACGATACCCTTGTTTATGAACGCTCTGAATCTAAGTTTGGCCCGCTACTTTAAGAAAGCTTACAAGTGGGCAACGACAGCAAATTGCTGAAATTCCATATCGGCAATAGACTTCAATAAGATTGAGTTAAGAATATTGAAGTTTCTATAACCCTTCGGGTTAATTTCTCTGAGCGAGTTAATTCCCTCAACCTTAGCCAGTTTATAACCTGCTTCAACAAACATTCTTTCTATACTCTTCTTGGTGAAAAAACGTAGGTGAGTTTTATCAAAAATGCCTGCTCCTACATAGTAGAAATCCTTCTGAACAACAATATGGTGCATCGCATCAAAGAACCTGACATTAGGAATCGACGATACAATTACGCCTTTATCAGTAAGATACTTTTTGCAAAGCTCAAGTGCATCGAAGGGGTTTGCCAAATGTTCCAGTACATCGTTAAAAATAATGCAATCAAATTTTTGGCCCTGCAAATCAATATTCTCGTCAAAGACTGTGTTATAGACTTTATCGATAACAGACTGTGCTTTTTCGGCAGCCCTTCGGTCAGGCTCTATCCCCCAAACTTCGCAATTAAATTGTTTTTTCACAGCACCCGCAAATACACCACTGCTGCAACCAACATCCAAAACGTATTTTACATGCGGTGGAATGTAGGCAAGCATTTCATATCTGGCATGAGCATAGTAACTTTCATCCTTTGCGTTGTATTCCTTCTCTAACATAAAAATCTCATCAAAGTGATTTACAGGTGTAATAATAGCAAGTATTTTGATGAATAGCTTATGAGGTCTGAATGAAATTTGTGTTAGAACAAAGGCCATTGCCAATCAAGATAAGCTGATATACTACGTATCTAAGTAACAAAGCAACAAAGCTCTGCCTGAAAAAACAGAGCTTTGTTGCGAACATGGTTATCACCTGCCTACCGATTGAAATACTGTAGAGTAATTATTGCTTTTTAGCAGCATTACGCCTTATGTTGTTCACACGCTTCTCAAGTTGCTTCGAGATCCGTTTTAGCTCCTCATTCTCTTTTTTTAATTGAATCATGTACAACGTCAGTTCCTCTATCTTTTCCAGAAGTTTAGCATCCATCTTACCAACGTCGATTCCTTCACGAACAACCTCTTCTGCCGAGGCAACTCCGGGCAGGTGCTTATATTTTTCAACGTATTTTTCTACCTCGTTTAAACTCTTCAGCTTATATGAAGAATCAAAAACCCGGTCGCTCCAATCATTGGTGCTGGCAATAGCTACTTTAACTTTTTCGGTAAGAATCCCATCTTTTACATACAAACGATATCCGGCTGGAGTTTTCGTAACGCCCTGTCCAATCACCACGCCACCTGTATTTGTATTTACAACATTCTCACCTGCTATTGACCAATAACTGTCCTCTGTAGCAGCCAAGCGTCCACCGCTGTTAGTGCTGCCTAAAACAACATCGCCCTGAGCATTGACTGTAAGAAATTTAGTTTGGTTGATTAGCGCAGCCGAGCTTGCGTTTGTCAAATTAGTGAACCGTAGCCCACTCACACCCGATGTAGCTGACGTTATTTCCAGCTTGGTATTTGGTGCCGTGTTACCTATACCGATGTTAGCATTATTACCCAAAATCAATGCGTTACTTACTGTTACCTGAGCATTAGAGCCTATTGCAGCAGCATTAGTGAGATTTGGCGAAGAAGCGGGAACACCAGCCCCATTGCCAACAAATGTATTAGAACTGCCTGATTGATTTTGAATACCTGCATTTGTGCCAATAAATACATTGTTGGCACCATCTACGTTTAGAAAACCAGCACTCGTTCCAATAAAGAGATTCGAACTACCAGACTGATTTTGCTGACCAGCATTATTCCCTAAAAATGTATTAGCGTTACCGTTTGTATTATAATAACCGGTTTGTGTGCCTAAAAACAGATTATTATTGCCGGATCTATTTTGATTACCAGCTTGTGTACCGATAAAGATATTCAAACCACCATCCTGATTATTAACCCCTGCATTAGAGCCAATAAATGTATTATTACTACCAGTTGTGTTTGAAAGACCCGAGCCAACCCCAATAAAAGAGTTACCTACACCACTACTATTTGCACTACCAGATAAGAACCCTAAAAATAGGTTGGAGTGCCCCGTAGTATTACTGTAACCTGAGTTTGTGCCAATAAACACGTTCTGATAGCCAGAGGTATTCTGAAATCCAGTGAGGTGTCCTAAAAAAGTATTATTGGATGATGAAACACTTGCCTTACCAGAGGAATTGCCAATAAAGGTATTACCGATGCCATCCTTATTGCTGAGACCTGACATTGCCCCAATAAAAGTGTTACCTTCACCAGACGTATTAGACGATCCACTTAATGCACCAACAAACACATTGTAGTTTCCCTGGGAATTGCTACCTCCTGCGTCAGACCCTAAAAAGGTATTATCTGAACCAGACTCGTTCGCATAACCCGCCCCCGATCCATAAAACGAGTTATTATTGCCGCTTAGATTAAAAAAACCAGCCTGATACCCTAAAAAGGCATTATTGTAACCGGCATTATTTCTATAACCGGCTCCTGACCCAATGTATGTGTTATTATTACCAGTCGTATTATTAAAGCCAGAGTTATAGCCAACAAACGCATTACTTTGACCAGATGAGTTTTTATTACCGGCTGACGTACCTAAGAACACATTTTGGGTACCTCCCATATTCATGGTGCCTGTTCCCCTACCAATAAATAGGTTGCTAGATCCAGTCATATTAAGGTTTCCCGCACCAACACCTACTAGCGTGTTGTCAGAGCCAGGTGTTGTAGATGACGGTGAAGTAGCGACGTAATTCGACTGAGAGTACACTCGTGATGCTATTAGAACTAGCATACTAAACGTACATAGTAGTTGTCTGACCATAAGTGCGTAGCGTTGTATGATTAAGCAAATATACAGATTCATGTTATATACCTATCTCTTTAAGAAAAAAACTTGATGCTGACAAATTAATCTTATGTCCTACTTTCCCACTATGTTTATATGAATATATCATGTTTCTTAAATTCCTGCATCTTGATATTTACAATAGATCCTACTTGTTAAACTGTATGCGGGATGAAATAAACAACACAATTAGCAGAAACGTAGATATGTAGAAGTTCCAAAATCCTGCTGAAACTGTCAAATATGACACAAAACTTGAGTATAGGATCACGCTACTTGCTTTAATAACATCACCATTTGAAGCGTACTTTTTCGTCAAAACTGATAGTCTTCTCAACACATAGCCCCATAAGAAACCAAAAATTATTACGCCAATTATTCCGAAATTGATATACATCTCCCCAAAAATGCCCATTCTTAGGCCCGGATGAGTGACAGTGTCCAGACCAGCCGCCTTTACAGTTATTCTTCCTATACCATACGCTTCTCTTATAGGGTAAATTGAGGACGGAATAAACGACATGAAAGCTGCGAAATAGCTTAGTCCCCAATATAGTTCACCATCCCAGTTACCAAGAACCCAACTGAAATCTCTCAAATCGGAGAAAGTATTCCCATAAAAAATTTCCGGGATGAAAGAGATGATGGCTAAGTTGGGATCAATGTTGTCGATTTTGCTAGTATTTCTAATGAAGGCAAGTACCATCACAATTACTAATGTGACAACTATTATAAATATAACTTTTATAAACGGGAAGTACCCTTTGTTTCTGTATAAAACATACAAAACCCCAAAACTTAAACCTTGTAAGATTAAAGGTGCTCTCACTCCAAGAAAAAAACCAAAAAACACAAAGCTTAGCAGTAAGACCTTATCAACTGTTTTTCCGTACTGTAAAGCTCTGGTTGATATAGCTAAAAATACGAACTCAAAAGTTGACAGTATAAGTGTGTATATGGGAGCGAACTGTGTATTTAACTTGAAGAATTCTCTTGGGTTCTTAATTAAACCGGATGTAGCCGCGAAGTAAACAAACCCGCATAGAACCATTACATAAAAGGTAGAGAAAATGCGTATCACTGATGTACTTTTAGTAACGGCTATAAATAATCTTCCTAATGAAATTGCAAATGGTTTAATAATTGCTTCGACTGCCATAACTGGCCTATAAACATCATAAGCGTACTTTCCAATATAAACGCCAGTAAATCCAATCATTGTAACTATATATGCCTTATCTGAGTATTTCTCTATTGTATATAAATTATCGTATCCTAGCACGGCAAAGACATTCAGATTGGCACTACTAAAAGGATACATTACCAATACAGGAATGAAAAAGACCAAAAACATATTAAAACGCCAATAGTCTATATAACTCCCTGTTCTACGATACTGATTATACCAGCCCACCAAATACCATATAAGAACAATCGTATTTATCAGCAGTAGCCAATAATTAAACTTTAATACTCCATCGAATAATTCTACTTTCATAGGTTGACTTTGCTAATCTCCTACCCTGATTTTCTGCATCATATGTTAAGATAATACAGTTGAATTCGGGCTACTAACTTCTTTAATCACGTCCATAAGCTTTATAACCGACTTATTTAGATCAAAAAGTGGCAACCTTTGATAGCCTTTTTCAATTAAGCTTTTCCTCAGGGCAGCATCGTTCAGAATGGTAGTTAACCCATTCGTTATGCTCTCTATTTTGTGTGGATCCACATAAACGCTTGCATCTCCACACACCTCGGGCAAACTGGTTGTATTCGATACTAACGTTGGACAGCCGCAGGCCATTGCTTCAAGTGGTGGAATGCCAAAGCCTTCAAAAAAAGAGGGATAAGCGAACACTTGCGCATTCTGATACAGACCTACTAAATCAGTGTCACTCACATAACCAGTGAATACAACACGGGGGTCGCCAGCTACCAGTTCTTTAATACGATTATCGGCAAACACTTTGTGTTCAGATCCAACAATTAGTAGTTTAGTTTCGCCGAAATTGCCTGCTTTAAAAGCTTCTATCAATCCGGCAAAGTTCTTTCGCGGGTCAATCGATGAAACAGCGAGAATGTACGACCCATACTTATTAGGTAATTTCTGAGCCGGAGGCTCCAGAAATATTGACGATACGCTGGGATAAACGATATCTATTTTAGTTAGTGGAACTCCGTAGTGCTGGGCAATGTCCTGCTTCGTATTTTCACTGATTGTTATGATTCGCTTTGCCCCCGCTACTTCGCGAGGTATAAAGAAATTGTAAAGCAGTGAAAATCTGCGGGAAAACCACTCTGGGTGAAGTTTAAATGATAGATCAAGAACGGAGACAACGTTGTTACGATACATGATTGGGGCCAAGTTGCAAAAATTCAGCAACAATGGGTTCCCAAGACGATTCAATAGTAATGGTAACTCCAACTGCTCCCAAAGTATACCTTTACGCATCCGCCCTACAACCTGCACGTTCAGTTCCTCGGCAATATCTTTATGAATAATCCTGTCTGGTGCCAATAGGGTAATATCGGGGCGCAGTTGCTTGAGACCCCGGCATAATTCGATAGCAAATCGTTGCGTACCCGTGATGGGCTGAGTCAAAAAGCGAGCGTTAACAACTATTGAAGACGGCATAACTCTGTGTTTAATGAATAATGTAAATGGATGCCCAAGAGACACATTAATTAGTATGCCCTCGGCCTAAGAAAAATCTGATGCGATCCATAACAGACCGATAAGCGAACTCTCTCTTCGACAGAAGACCCGCCCATAGCCATAATCGATAATTTTCCTGAACAGCATCGAATGAATGTGACGCTCCTCCTTCGCGGAAGTTGGCCAAGACCTGCTCAAGCCGCACAAAAGGAACTTCTTTTCGCTGAAGCCTCAACATCAGCTCATAGTCGCCAACATATCGATAGGCTTCATCGAACAACCCGAATTGCTTATATAATTGTCGGGGCAAAAAACAGGTGGGGTGTTCAATCATTTGAGTGGTAAGCTGATTGGCGCAGGTGCAGCGTAACCCTATTACTTCTTCGTCTTTATACGTTCGCTGAATACCATGGTATACAGCAAGTCCAAAGTGTTTATAGGCATTCAATACCAACTCAACTGCTTGTGGCTCATACCAGTCATCGCTGTTTATAATACCAATTATATCTCCTTTTGCCATTTGAATGCCTTTATTCATAGCATTATAAATGCCCGTATCTGGCTCCGACTTGTATCGAACCACGGAGGGGTGTAGTGTTGCATATCTCTCTATGATTGATAAAGTTGCATCTGTTGATTGGCCATCAATCAGTATATACTCTATCTGTGGATAAGATTGTGCCAATACAGACTGAATCGTTTGCTCAATATGCTTTTCGCTATTGTAACAAACAGTAATTATCGAAACTATGCTCATAAAGCCAATGAGATTGGCGCGTTCAGTGCGCTAATTACATACATTTATTCGGTAAAATTAACTTACTTGCTATATCCAGGGTAGATTACCCAACCCAAAACTCCTATATTTTATCCAATACTCAAATTTATAGCGAAACCAATGTAAGTAGCTGCTATTATACTGTGTGCCCGATGAGGCACTGTAGCCTTCAATTCTTGGTAAGGTAATAAGCGGCCTGAAGGTGTAGGTGTTAGCAATAGCGGTTAAGGCAGCTTTCGACAAGGCATGTTCCAGGTAAACACCTGTGCTGTCGTTCAGCGTTTCTTTGTATGAAGAAAAATAATCGGCTACAAAGCTGGGCTTAAATCCAAAAAATCTTGAGTCACAGAATGTTAAGTTCCATTTGAAGTCGACCATAATATCAACATCAGGGTGAGATTCATAATCAGACAAGAATGTGTGAAAGTTGATAACTTTATAACGCCCTGTAACTTTGAATACAAAACCGGCATTTTTGATTATAGATGAGTTCAAGGTTGCATACTCTATACAGTTAAGTTCTCCCAATCCTTTACCAAGCCGCTTATCATAATTATTACCATTAAAGTACAAAATCTCAATTTTACCGGAGCCTATCTCATTGCTGAAATAGTCTGACAGATCATTATTCGAATTTTCTACAAAAACTATTGGAAAAGATACTTTTTTTAGCCAAAACTTGATGGACTCAATATATTGTCTTTTTCGGACTTCGGTGTCTTGGATTTCAGTTAACACCATTCCATTCGGATTAACCGTGCCCGTAAGCAATAAAACTGCGTTTGGATTCATCGTCGCAAAATTAGTACGTATGTCCATTTAAAGGCAATTATATCAATTCATGTCTTTACTGTACGTGACAGAAACGTTTGATAAAGAGCAAAAAACGATTTTCTGAACAAAAAGCTAATTAGAAGTAGAAAAACTACCCCTGAAACAGTTGACACAATGGCAATCTTCATTACCTCATTAATGCCTTTTAGCGCGGGTTGGTGCTTCGTATAAAAAGCTAACAGAATACACGTAAATATTACCAGCACTAAAGGCGACAAAGTGCCGGCAAGATAACCCTTAACTGACAATCCCAAACGCTTCAGGCTAATGTACACAACGTACCAATTTAATGTAAGTAATTTTGATAGTAAAGAGGCAAGAGCTATACCAAGCAAACCGTAGAATTGGCTCAAAGCAAATCCTAAAGTTACTGTTAGTAGGCCAGCTAACAGCGTCCATTTATTGAACGGCCATACACCGGTATTCCAAACGAAATTCCCGGCAACGGAATGTTGAACTTCAAAAAAAGTTATTAAGCTAAATACTATTGCATAAGAAGTACCCAAAAAATGTTTAGAGCCTACCCACAGCGTTATAATGTTCTCTCCACATACCAAAAGTATGACCAACATCGCACCTACAATTGACAGGCATACTACCATTGTATTAACAAATAAACTCTGAAGTCCAGCAAAGCGATCCTGTATATATTTTTTAGCAATAAATGGGGATATAACCTGATTAACTACCAGTGCGATAGATGTAACATAAGTGAATAGCTGCTGATTAATGACGTAATCTGAAATTTCGTTGGCACTAACAATAATAGATGCCATTAGTACACTTCCCTGAGCAATTAACCACCCGCCAAACTGATTAATTACTAAGGGAAAAGACTGGCTATAGATGCGTTTGGCAATTATGTATTGAAACAGTTGACGACGCGGTGTTTTATCATTCTCAAATATATATTTATGACGAACGTACAGGGTAAGGTGAAGTGAAATCAATTGGCCCATATTTTGAAACATAAAAGCTACTGCCACAAGTACAACAGATTTGTAAACAGGGAGTAGCACAAATAGTAAGGCGAAGTATAGAATTTGCCAGACGCTGCGAACAATGCTTTCAACGCCAACGTCGCGGTAGCCAATCAATAAAGCAGCCGGAATATTTGATAGCAAACTAAAAACAATACCCACAACATAAATACAGAAAGCCGTTTGAAGTGTAGTAGCATTAACAGCCTGGCTGTACATGACATAGTAAATTCCTACTACAACGATACTCACCCCTGTGAGAATTGCACAAAAAGAAAGTAGTGAAGTAGTGTATATCTGTTTGGGGGAATAAGAAGATAGGTCAGCAATTGTGTGATTATCAGAACTGCTTTCGTTGGCATTGTCTATGTAAGCGATTATTCGGGAGAGAGTTTGTATTAAACCTAAATCTGCCATTTGCAGGAAGGCACCAAACAGAAAAAAAATATACCAAAAATTTAACTCGTCTTTTGCTAAATTTTTAAACAGCAACGGGGTTTGAATGATACCTATTAAAATAGTCAGCAAGAATCTTACCCATGAGAAAGATACCCCTTTTATCAATCTGCCAAAGTCGGTTACGTTTTTTATCATTGTGTAAGTATGAAGCTCTACGATTAGAAGGTGGTATGCTGGATTAACTATCGCCTGTAAATCAACAACTTGATTAAATTTAAACTAGTGCCTTTTTAGCTTGCCTGTAGTGTTAAACTTAAGTGTTCCTGAATTGCTCATTTCACAATGGTAGATTAATAGTCAAAGTCAACATCCAATAGATCTCAAAGATTATATCCCTCTACCATCAGCTTACCCACCTCATCCATAGTATGTTGGGCAGTCCAACCTAATTTTGCGTAAGCTTTCGCCGGGTTAGCATGTCCTTCAGCAATGTCGGTTGGCCGAAAAAAAGAGGGGTCAGAACGGACATGATCCTCCCAATTCAAATCCACACGCTTAAACACGACTCGGATAAAATCGCGAAGTTTGTGCGTATGGCCCGTTGCAATAACGTAGTCATCCGCCTTATCATGCTGTAACATCATCCACATAGCCTCTACGTAGTCGGGTGCCCAGCCCCAGTCGCGGGCAATGTCAATGTTGCCAAGCGTTAGGGTCTCCCGGCTTCCGTTGGCAATACGGCAGGCAGCGGCTACGATTTTTTGCGTTACGAATCGTTCTGGTCGCAGGGGTGATTCATGGTTGAATAAAATGCCGGTGCAGGCTTGTAATTGATACGCTTCACGGTAGTTGGCGACCTGCCAGAAAGCAGCCGCTTTAGCCACTCCATACGGGCTGCGGGGCCGAAACGGCGTATTTTCATCAGCCGCTATGCTGCCCGTGTCTCCAAAGCACTCGCTGGAACCTGCGTTGTAAAACTTGATAGGCAAATTGCTAAAACGAATGGCCTCCAATAGGTTCAGCGTACCCACGCTGATGCTTTCCAGCGTCTCAACGGGCTGTTCAAACGACAAACCTACTGAACTCTGGCCCGCTAAATTGTACACTTCGTCAGGCTTTACGCGCAAAATAGTCTGCAAAACACTTCGGAAGTCGTTGATGCTGATTGAGACGAGTTTAATCTGTTGTTGAATACCTAAGCGGTTCAGGTTACGGAATGAAGCCATCTGCGCATCCCGAGATCCGCCGTACACTTCGTATCCTTTTTCTAACAGTAGTTTCGCTAAGTAGGCCCCGTCCTGGCCCGATACGCCACAGATTAATGCTTTCTTCATACATTCTTCCCCAATCAGACTGCAAGTTTACAGTACTATCGCGAGACGACCATCCGTTTCGGTGATTTACTATGCTCCGGGCAACCAATACCGCATTGAATTCCCGGCGTTTTTGCTATCATCAGACGCGTGTTGTGCCCAACAAACAGCAACCTTCTTGTTAGGCAAGGAGTTGTCTTGAGTATGATTGTCTCTGCTCCTATTCCGGCTCGTCATCATGCCGCCATCCGAACGGTGCTGGTGCTGGCTTACGTGGCCGGAATTATTGGTTTACATTTGCCGGGCCTGGCCAATTTCTTCCGCCCGCTTAGTCCGTTAATGCTTATCGGCTCGCTGGTTGTTCTGCTCCTATACCATACCGACTGGCGACCATCGTTTACTTTTTATGCTGTGTCGGCTGTTTTTGTGGGCTATTTCATCGAAGTGCTGGGCGTTCATACAGGTCTGATTTTTGGCAATTATGCATATGGCGCCGGGCTGGGGCCGCGTGTGCTGGCAGTGCCACCCGTTATTGGCATCAACTGGCTCACGCTTTCTTATTGCTGTGGCTCGGTCTGTAATCTGTTACCCACACCGGCCTGGGTCAAGGTTGCAGCCGCAGCAACGCTGATGGTTGTTCTCGACTTTTTCATTGAGCCGGTGGCCGTTCAGTTAGATTTCTGGACCTGGTTTGGTCAACCCGTGCCTTTGCAGAACTATGTGGGCTGGTGGTTGGTGTCGGCTGTTCTGTTTAGTATGTGGTACGCTCTGCCGTTTAAAAAAGAAAACCGTATGGCAAAGTGGTTGCTCGGTTTACAGTTCTTTTTCTTCATAGGTCATGGTTTGTTGAATTTATTTTAAACAACGTTAAACAAAATCCTTATCGTACGGTTCTTTAGGTGTCAGCAAAGAAGTTAATGAAATTTGGCGGTACGCTGGTATTTGCTTGTACATATCAGAATGGGTTTGTAGCTTGGGGGTTAATTTCGGGTGAAACTGGCTACGGATGCAGTGGTATGGTCAGTTTTGCCGACGTTCCTCCTTAACCACGACATCCGATGAGTAACTATTCAATAAAGGACTTAGAGCAGCTTTCTGGCATAAAAGCGCACACGCTACGCATCTGGGAGCAACGATACAATATTATAGCCCCTAAACGGACTGACACCAACATTCGTACCTACGACGATCAGGATCTGAAGCTGGTGCTGAACATTTCGCTGCTGAAAGATCACGGCTACAAAATTTCCGAGATCTCGAAACTGTCGGTCGAGGAAATGTACAGCGAAGTAATCAAGATTTCGGACCGTCAGCTTAACTACCCCGATCAGATTCACGCCCTTACCATTTCGATGATCGATTTGGATGAGGAGCGGTTTGAGAAGATTGTCAGCACCAATATTCTGCAATTTGGCTTCGAGAACACGATGATTCACATCATCTATCCGTTCCTGAGCCGTATTGGTACGCTTTGGGTAACGGGGTCTATTGGCCCGGCTCAGGAGCATTTCATCACCAACTTAATTCGGCAGAAAATTATCGTTGCCATTGATGGGCAGGTGAGCAAGCAACGGCCTAATGGCAAGAAATACATGCTGTTTCTGCCCGAAGGCGAGCTACACGAGATTAGCCTGCTGTTTGCCAATTACATTATCCGGGCGCGGTACAACAAAGTCATTTACTTGGGTCAAAGCCTGCCCTTCAACGAATTGGTATTCGCGTATAACGTTCATAAGCCCGACTACATATTTTCGGCTATTACATCGGTGCCGTCCAACCACGAGGTTCAGCCGTTTGTGGATCGGCTGACGCGTTCGTTCCCCGACGCTCATCTGCTGCTAACTGGCTATCAGGTTGTTGGCCAAGATATTAACATGCCCGAGAACGGCACGATCATCAACCAAATCGAAGACCTTATCCGCATCGCGGGAACGTGATTTCAGTGAACAGTTAGCAGCCAACAGCCAACCGTTATCTGCCGGATGGCATTGTTGGCTGTTGGCTGCTAACTGTTCACTGTGTTGATTGGTTTCCCGGCCTGGAAAGCCCGCAGGTTGTCGGCCACGTCGTGAAGAAGCCGAAGACGGGCTTCATAGCTGGCCCAGGCGATGTGGGGCGTTATCAGACAGTTTTTGGCCGTCAGCAGGGGGTTATCTGGTTTAGGCGGTTCAACTGACAACACGTCGAGACCCGCCCCGGCAATTTTCCCGGCATTGAGTGCATCGGCAACGTCCTGCTCATTGAGTAAACTCCCCCGGCTGGTGTTGATAAGCCAGGCTGATGGTTTCATGCGGGCGAGCAACTCGCGGTTCACGAACCCGATGGTGTCGGGCGTGGCCGGGCAGTGCAGCGATACGGCGTCGCTTTCGGCAAACAGCGTTTCGCGGTCAACATACGTGATACCCGGTTCGGCATCGCTGGTCTGTCGCCGATTCACCAGAACCTTCATACCAAAAGCGCGGCCAATCTGTGCTACCTTACCACCTATATCGCCGTAGCCAACTAATCCCAGCGTTTTACCCGCCAGTTCGATCAATGGGCTTTTGGCGTAGCTAAAATCGGGCGAGGCCACCCAGTCGCCTGCCCGAACGCTGTCGCTATGCCGCCCTACCTGATGGCTCAGTTCAAGCAACAGCGCAAAAGTCAGTTGAGCTACAGAATCGGTGCTGTACCCCTTTACGTTCGTGACCACGATACGCTGTTCGCGAGCGGCTGCCACGTCCACAATGTCGTAGCCGGTAGCCGTTACGCCGATGTAGCGCAAACGTGGCAGTTGGGCCAGCATGTCGCGGCTGAGTTTCACTTTATTGGTCAGCACGGCGTCGGCATCGCGTAGCCGCTCTACCACCTGATCGGGGGCCGAGCGGTCGTAGAGCGTCACATGGCCGAGCGATTGAAGGGGCAACCAGTCGAGATCGCCGGGATTGAGCGTAAAAGCGTCGAGGTAGATAATGTTCATATCGTTCTGAAACAAAGCTGATTATTTGGCAATATCTTTAGCCTGTTCACCAACGTCAGGCCACGGGTCATGTCATTCAATTTTACCGATATACTGCTGTGTTTCACCATTTTCCAACTGCTGTTCGTAAGTCTGTTTCTGTTCTCGCTCGACCGGGGCAAACGAGTCAGCAACGGCCTGTTGGGCGGCTTTTTTCTAAGCTTTGGCCTGAATTTGCTCGACGCGCTGCTGTTGCTGAAAGGGGTATATTTCGCTTACCCGGCCTGGGGCCTGTGGGGTACAAACATGGCACTGTTGTTTGGACCATTGCTATACCTCCACACGCAGTCGGTTATATACCGCGATTTTCGGTTAAAATTTTATCATATCGCACATGCACTGCCTTTTTTTCTGCTTACAGGATTCATGCTTTTTGGTTTTCACAGCCTGTCAGCCGGGCAACAGCAACAAATGCTGCGGACGATTATTGCCGAACAGTTGCCCAGAACGTTTTACCTCGGTACGGCTTTCATTTTTTGCCACTTCATTACATATCTGACGGTATCGCTGCGGCTTATCCGGCGGTATCGGCATACGCTGGTCAATCAGTTTTCGGCGGTTCAGAATAAGAATTTAAACTGGCTGGCATCGACCATTCTGTTTTTCCTAATGTTCGTCGGGTTGAGTTCGCTGCGATCTGTTATCGTACAAACTCCGCTGGCCCGCCATCAATGGCTGATTCTTGCCGGGTTGTTGCTGGCCCTGCTGTGGTTTATCAATCGCTTTCTGCTCAAAGCATTACGGTCGCCCGATCTGTTCGCCGGCCTGACTACCGACCAACTGGCTGAGTCGGACCGCCCGGCCTCGCTCCCCGCAACCGATCATGCCCCCCTCCTCGAGCAATTGGCCACCTACATGCAGGTGCAACAACCGTATCTCGAACCCGAATTAACGCTCGACGACCTGGCCCGACAACTCAACGTGCGGCCAAAAGCACTGTCGACGGCCTTGAATGAAGGACTCGGGCAGCACTTTTTCGACTATATCAACCGCTACCGGGTCGATGCGGCCAAACACCTGCTGACCAATTCGCCCGACCCGAAGCTGACCGTGCTGGAGGTTATGTATCAGGTAGGTTTCAATTCAAAATCTTCGTTCAATACGCTCTTCCGAAAATATACCGGCCAAACGCCCAGCGCGTTCAGGAAATCAATAATCAGCCGTTCGACTTTATGACGCGGAAAGTCGAACGCATTTAGTTGGTTCGACTTTATGAACTCGGTCGATCTGAATACGTTGCGCGGGCCAGTTTTGTCCCGAAACTAAATCGCAACGGTCATGCAACGCTCACTGATTCATCGTCTTACCCAACCAACCACAACCATTTCGGTTCTGCTCCTTGTGCTGGGAGCTATTGGCATTTTACTTTCATCGCCCAAGTGGCTCGTTCCTGTTGCGCCCTGGCTTAGCCCGGCCTTCTTTCTGTGCTACGTACAATACACAACCCTTCGCCGGAAATGGCTGTGGCTCTTCGTCGCTATCGTACCAGCCTCGGCAGTGGCAACGCTCGACGTGATGCCGTTTCCGTGGTTCGTGCTGGTGTTCGTCGTGCTGCTCGACGGGTTGAAGAACATAGTTTTATATGGTATACATCGATGGCTTACCCGCAACCAGCAGCAGTTTATCTGGACACTGGTTTTTCCCTCACTCTGGACGGTTCGGGAGTTCGTAGAAACGCAGGGCGATATTGGCACGTTTGCGTCTGTTGCCAACACGCAGTACTCGTTTAGCTGGCTGATTCAGTTGGCATCGGTCACGGGCATCTGGGGTATAACCTTCCTGCTCTACTGGTTTGCTGCTGTACTGGTCTGGGCCATTGGTAAGTACGCTGCCCGACAACCCTTTGCACGTGGCTTATTAGTTTATGGTTCCACGCTTGCCGTTGTGCTGTCGTTTGGCATTTATCGCTACTACTCGAATGAAACCGCATCGGCCAAAACGCTGACGGTTGGGGGCGTTACGGTGCCAAATCTGCACGTGCTGGAACGGTTGTACACTGACGCCACCGGCAAATCCGTGCAAATCGACCCGAAAGCGTCGCCAGCGTCGGCAGTGTTGCAGGAAGCGAATCGGGGGTTAATTGCCTTTATCGAAGATCCGGCTCCGGCGCGTTTCCAGCTTGGCTATCAGGCCATTCAACAACAGCAGGACAGTTTGTTCAGCCTATCGGAACGGGCTGTGGCGCGGGGGGCTAACCTGGTGCTATGGTCGGAAGGAAGCGCGTTGCTGCCCAAATCGGGCGAACCGGCACTAATTCAGCGTGGTCAAGCCTTTGCCCGCCGTTATCGGGTGTATCTGCTGATGGCGATGGGGACTATTTTGCCCGGCAAACTTACCTCAGACCGGTTGTTTCTCGAAAACAAAACCGTGTTGGTCGATCCAGGAGGCCGGGTTATAAATACCTTTTACAAGAACCATCCTGTGCCGATGGTTGAACGCAGCCTTCCCGGCGATGGGCGCGTACCGGCTATTCAGACACCTTACGGCACCATAGCCCCGTCTATTTGTTACGATGCCGAACACATCGGCACTATGCGGCAGCTTGGCTGGAAAAACATTGGCCTGTTGCTGCTCCCATCGGGCGACTGGTACGGTATTGCGCCCTATCATAGCTACATGGCCGTGTTTCGGGCTGTAGAAAATGGCTGCTCGCTGGCCCGGCAGGTAAGTGGCGGGCTGTCGATTTTCACCGATTACCGGGGCAACGTGCTGGCATCCAATGATTTTTTTTCGGGCAACGACCGGCTAACGGTTGTTAACATGCCCGTGGCTAACGTACCAACACTCTATACCCGCTTTGGCGACTGGCTGGCGTGGCTGTGTGTATCGTTGTTGGTTGTGTTTACGGGAAAAGCTCTATTTGACCGCATTAATAGAGACAGGACAATGCATCGACACCGCACCGACAAGAGCCTGACCGACGACGAGTTACGGACTGTATCGGTGCCTAAGCAGAACCTCTGAATTTTGACATCCTCCCCCCGCTAAAGCGGGAGGATTCCCTTAATTGGCGTACCATGTCCGATACGGAGAATGTTCCTGGCCGCGTTCACGTCTCTGTCGTGGACAGACCCGCAACACGTACACACCCAGTCTCTTACTCCCAACCCACTTAGTCCACTCGGCCCACTCTTTGCAAAGCAGTCTGAGCAAGTGACTGTTGAGAAATTTTCTTTCACCTCCCTGTATTCGATGCCAAGCGAAATTGCTTTATATCTAAGCATCTGTTTGAGGTCGGCCCAACCAGCGTCCGAGACGCTTTTAGCCAGGCGTGTTTTCCTGAGCTTGGAACTACTCACATTGCCTACTACAATTCGGTCGTACTCGCGTACCAGCCGGGTAGTAGTTTTGTGGTTCCAGTCCTTTCGTTTGTTTCTGATTTTGGCGTGTATGGCCGTTACCCGCCGTTTCTTACCGGCGCGTTGGGCCATTGCCAACAGTTGTTCGTATTTTTGGTTAAGTTCTCCCGGTCGAGTGTTACCCCATCGGAGAGCGTAGCTAATGTTTTCAGACCTAAATCAACGCCAACTTCCTTGCCTGTCTTGATCCGGCCTTTGTCAGCTTCCTCAATGACCAGATTCACAAACCAGTGGCCCTTAGAATCCTGCGCGAACGAGCCAAACCGGACTATGCCTTCCATTGGACGTGACAACCAAAAGCGGAATTTACGACCGCCGTAAGTGATAGAATCACCCTGAACCTTTACGCCCGATGCCTTGAAGGGAATCCAGCCTAAAGAACGTTTACGCGAACGCCAGTTGAGCCGGATACGCTTAAATTGCTTACAGCACTTGGCGTATTCTTCGCATACCGCCTGAACACTTTGGGAGTGCAAACCAAGTTCTTTAGCGCAACCTGACGTTAATTTGTTAAGGTCGAAAGCGGAGAATGTTTTACGGAACTTAGACCAACGCTCCTGGTTGCTTTGGTTACAGAAATTCCAGACGAAATTAACCGAGTAGCCCATCTGTTGCAGATGCTTACCCGTCGTTTCGTCTTTGATTCGGTAACTGAGCGTTGTTAAATTCATTGCCTAAGTATAATCATTAATAGCGAGTTATGCGAAAAAACGTTAACAGACCCGGCCAACGCTTTGGTTGCGCTGTCGCGCTGACCTCATATCCCCGCCCTGGTTGAATCGCTAATGCAAATAGCTTCTTTAAAAGCTATTTGCATTAGCGAACCGTCGCGTAGCGACCTAATGTTTATAGTTGATGCGATTCCCAGCATATCCCTGCGTCGCGTAGCGACCAAACAAATGATGGTCCAGTTCGGTCGCTACGCGACGGAAGGGTGGTTAAGGGACTGATTTTCTACAAACATTGGGTCGCTACGCGACGAAAATGCTAACACAAACAGCTTTTTAGACATCGATTCTTAGCCCATTTGTCCGTAAATTTGTTGTTTATATCAGAGCCATTTTCGATGAAATTGAGCCTTCAGTATCAGGAATCTTTTGAAGATCGCCATCACGGCCAAACCGACTCGGCACAGGCCGACATGCTCCAGACGGTTGGAGTAAGCTCCATCAACGAACTGATCGAACAAACGGTGCCCGAAGCCATCCGGCTGGCCCGCCCGCTCGATTTGCCCGCCCCTAAAACAGAAATGCAGTTTCTGGCCGATTTCAGGAAATTAGCCAGTCAGAACAAAGTCTTCAAATCATACCTCGGAACGGGCTATTACGACACCTTCACGCCGAACGTGATTTTGCGTAATATTCTCGAAAATCCAGCCTGGTACACGGCCTACACGCCCTATCAGGCCGAAATTGCGCAGGGTCGGCTCGAAGCACTGCTCAATTTCCAGACAATGGTATCCGACCTGACGGGTATGGACCTGGCGAATGCGTCGCTGCTCGATGAAGCCACCGCTGCTGCCGAAGCCATGCACATGCTCTATGCCATGCGCCCGGCAACGAAGAAATCGGCCAGCACATTCTTTGTGTCGAAACATTGCCATCCGCAAACTATCGACCTGATTTTCACCCGTGCAACACCCATTGGCATCAAGGTGCTGGTCGGCGATCACCGCACGGTCGATCTGACCAATGGTGATATTTTCGGACTGCTGCTCCAATATCCGGCTTCCAATGGAGACGTTTTTGATTATACCGATCTCATTGCCAGCGCGCATGAGTTGGGCATTACCGTTGCCGTTGCCGCCGATTTGCTCGCCCTGACGCTGCTGACGTCGCCCGGCGAAATGGGTGCTGACGTCGTTGTAGGATCGGCGCAGCGGTTTGGCGTACCGATGGGTTACGGCGGGCCACACGCGGCTTTCTTCGCCACCCGCGACGCTTTCAAGCGGCAGATTCCGGGGCGCATCATCGGCGTATCGGTCGATGCTGAGGGCAAACCTGCCATGCGAATGGCCCTGCAAACCCGCGAACAGCACATCCGGCGCGAAAAAGCTACGTCGAACATCTGCACAGCGCAGGTATTGCTGGCCGTAATGGCGGGCAGCTACGCCGTATATCACGGTCCACAACGGCTTCGGGCCATCGCCGAACGCGTACACGGTCTTACCAAAGTAGCGGCAACGGCCCTGCGCTGGAGTGGCTGCGAGGTAACTACCGAAAACTATTTCGACACCATAACGGTGAAAGTCGGCGATGTCGAATCGTTGAAGAAATCGGCGCGGGCAGCTCAGATCAACCTACGCTATTATGCCGATGACGAACACGTTGGCATTTCATTCGATGAGACAAAAACCCTGGCCGACGTAACCGAACTGCTCGATATTTTCGGAACGAAAGCCGATCTCGACGCCATTGCCGACGAATTAGAAATTACATGGCCCGAACGGCTCATCCGTACCTCGGAATACCTGACGCACCCGGTTTTCAATACGCACCATACCGAACACGACATGCTGCGCTATTTGAAGTCGCTTGAGGAGAAAGACCTTTCGCTGGTGCATTCGATGATTTCGCTGGGTAGCTGCACCATGAAACTCAATGCCACTGCCGAGATGATTCCGGTAACGTGGCCGGAGTTTGGCAAAATCCATCCGTTCGCGCCGAAAGATCAAACGCTTGGCTATCAGCAGTTGTTCAGTGATTTGAACGCCTGGCTGTGCGAAATTACGGGCTTTGCGGCTATGTCGCTGCAACCCAACTCCGGCGCACAGGGCGAATATGCGGGCCTGATGGTGATTCGCGCTTACCATGAAAGCCGGGGCGACAGTCACCGCAACATCGCGCTCATTCCGCAGTCGGCACACGGCACCAACCCCGCCAGCGCGGTTATGGCCGGTATGAAAGTGGTGATTGTAAAGTGCGACGAACGGGGCAACATCGACGTAGCCGATCTCCGCGCCAAAGCCGACCAGCATAGCAACGATCTGGCCTGTTTGATGGTGACGTACCCGTCAACGCATGGCGTTTTTGAAGAAAGCATCAAAGAAATCTGCGCCATTATTCATGAACACGGCGGGCAGGTATACATGGATGGCGCGAACATGAACGCGCAGGTGGGCCTGACCAGCCCGGCCACTATCGGGGCCGACGTGTGCCACCTGAATCTGCACAAAACATTCTGTATTCCGCACGGCGGAGGTGGTCCGGGCATGGGGCCGATTGGCGTAGCCGAGCAATTGGTGCCGTTTTTGCCGGGACACTTTACAGTAAACAGTCAACAGCCAACAGTCCCGGCGGGGAACCGCAACAGTCAACAGCTAACAGCGGGGCAACTACCTGCTGCCTACGGGGCGGTGTCGGCGGCTCCGTATGGCTCAGCCAGTATTCTGACGATTTCGTATGCCTACATTGCCATGATGGGTGGCGAAGGATTGACCAACGCCACAAAGCAGGCCATTCTGAACGCTAATTACATTAAAGCACGGCTGGAAGGTCATTACGAAACGCTATACACCGGCACGAATGGCCGGGCGGCTCACGAGATGATTATTGACTGCCGTCCGTTCAAGCAAGCCGCTGGCATCGAGGTCGAAGATATTGCCAAGCGGCTCATGGACTACGGTTTTCACGCACCAACGGTATCGTTTCCGGTGGCTGGCACGGTGATGATTGAGCCGACCGAATCGGAGTCAAAAGCCGAACTCGACCGTTTCTGCGAGGCTATGATCGCCATCCGCAACGAAATTCGCGAGGTCGAAACCGGCGAGGCCGACCGCGTCAGCAACGTGCTGAAACACGCGCCCCATACCGCAACCGTTGCACTGGCCGACGACTGGAATCGGCCTTACAGCCGCGAGAAGGCCGTTTATCCGCTGCCATACGTTCGCGCCCGCAAGTTCTGGCCAAGTGTTAGCCGCATCGACTCGGCCTATGGCGACCGCAATCTTGTTTGCTCGTGCATCCCGACCGATGCGTATGCCGAAGAAGTAGCGGAAGCGTAGTTCCCTCACCCCCAACCCCTCTCCCAAAACGGGAGAGGGAGCAACTCCCTTTACGTTAGCTTCCCTCCCCAAATAAAAGAGAAAGCGGCTCGCTTTGCATTAGCCCCTCTCCCGTTTTGGGAGAGGGGTTGGGGTGAGGGATTAGCGAAACATTCTTCAATAAAAGCCGATTGTATTCGTTAAAAATAAGTCCTGCTAAAAAACTTCCTATCTTGGCAGACCTACGGTTTTTCGTCTATTAATCGCTATGAGAATCTATACGTCGTCGGCACTGGGCCTGGCACTGGGCCTGACCCTCGCACTGTCGGGATGCAACCCGGCTATGCAGGCGTACAAAAAAGGGGTGCGGCATTTCGACGCCGGGGAGTATAATCTCGCCCTGCCGCAGTTTGAAAAAGCAGCTAAAGGCTCAATCGACGCGGCCCGGCTAAACTACTACACCGCCGAATCATACCGGCTTTCGAACCGGTTTGGCGAAGCGGCTCCATTCTACCAGAAAGCTTTAGAAGCCAACACGACTGAGCCGGAGACCCGCTTCAACTACGCCTATGCCTTGAAATCGCAGGGTAACTACACCGCAGCGTTAGAGCAGTTGCAGCAGTTTGTAGCAAACGCGCCCAAAACCACGGCCAAACCGGTAGTAGACAAGGCGAAGCGCGAAATCGAGACGCTGAAGGCTATCAACGCCATTGCGGCCAACAAGTTGGAGATTACGCTCCGAAATATGAGCAACTTAAACTCGCCAAATTCGGAGTTTGCGCCAGTGATTCGGGGCGATGAACTGATTTTCACGGCATCGCGCAAGGAGACGCAGTACAAGAACAACGGCCAACCGATGCTGGGCCTGTACAAGACCAAACTCAATGCCCGGCCCGACGAAACCGGCACCACAGCCGCGCCCGAACCGTTCAGTACGAACGTCTTTCAGGGCGATGTAAACGAAGGAACGCCCGCCTTCTCGAAAGACGGTAAGGCAATAGTATTTGCGCGGGGCAACAACGGCAAACGCAAGGGCGGCTTAGACGTTGATCTGTATATCAGCCGGTTAGGCGAAGGCGGCTGGAGCCAACCGCAACGGTTGCCCATCAGCGATTCGCTGGCCTGGGACGGCTCTCCTGCTTTTTCGGGCGATGGCCGGACGCTTTATTTTGCCTCAAACCGGGCTGGTGGTGCGGGCGGCATCGACCTCTACAGAACCAGCATCGACGCGTCGGGCCGGTTTAGCCGCCCCGTGAATATGGGCCGCGACATCAACACGCCGGGCGATGAGATGTTTCCCTACGTTGGCCCGAACGCTAAACTATATTTTGCCTCCGACGGGCATCCCGGCTTAGGCAAACTCGATGTCTTTGTGGCAACCCGCTCACAAGGCGTTACGCGGGTCGAAAACATGGGCCAACCTATCAACTCGCCTGCCGACGATTTCGGGCTAATCTACGTCAAACCCACCGAAGGCTATTTAGCCTCGAACCGACCGGGCGGTAAAGGCGACGACGATATTTATTTCTTCCAGGAAGGCACGGGTACATCGACCGATACGACGACGATTGCCCAAAACCCACCGGGCAGCACGGGTACTAACGCGCCGAAAGTTGTTCGTTATTTCCTGGCCGGAACCGTTTCGGTCAACGATTCGCCCGTGCTCCCGCTCGATTCGGCTAAAGTACGCGTGATCGATGATGCAACCGGACAACCCATTGCCGAAATCGTGACCGACCAGACCGGTTCGTTTGGCAAGTATCCGTTGCAGGAAGGTAAAGATTACACCATTCTGGCCGAGCGCAAAGGGTTTCTGACGCGCCGGGAACAGTTCACGATGCAGGGCAAAAGCATTCCGCAGGTGTTTCTGACCAAAGCCCAGACCGACACCACATTCTATGTACCGCTCTTGCTCGATAAGTCGGTCCTGAACAAGACGTTTGTGCTGGAAAACATTTATTACGACTTGGACAAGTACAACATTCGGGCCGATGCTGCCCCAGAGTTGGATAAAATCGTAGTAATTCTAAAAGACAACCCAACGCTCAAACTCGAACTCAGTTCGCACACCGACGTTCGGGCACCGGATGCCTACAACATGAAACTTTCGCAAAACCGGGCCAAATCAGCCGTTGATTATATTGTGTCGCAGGGCATTTCTGCCGACAGGCTGGTCGCAAAAGGCTACGGCGAAACGCGCTTAGTGGTGAAGAACGCCAAAACGGAAGAAGAGCACCAACGCAATCGCCGAACGGAGATTAAAATTCTGGAGTTGTGATTTTAAAGGGGAACACGCCTTACAGTATGGGGCGTGTTTTTTTCTGAACTACATCGGGCTGACGCTCGTGATGAGTTTCTATTGCCGCGCTTTGTCCCCGTGCCTGAATCGTTCTTATACGATACACAGTGCTTTCTGATTCAGTTTTTCGGGTAACTATTTCTACCAATCTTCCTTCCATTCGCTTAGCTGTTTCGACCAGCGTAATAGGTACTCGTACCAGTATCACATTTCTGAAACGTTCAGAGCCTGGATGAAGTACCTTATTGAGCAATTGATATTTACCTGTGATGACAATGTGCCGCTGATACTTCCGCCGAACCAGTCGACTACGTTGAGCTACCGTTTTAGTTTTCATTTTGCTCTTAACAGAGCCTGCAACAACGTGTGCGTCTGCCTTGCGAATACGCAACCAGTATTCATTTTTAACCGGTTTTTCATTGACAGATATGCTTTTCGGCAAAACTCTCGTTCGTAATATTTCCTCTATTGTGTTGCCCAGCGCGGTTAGTTCCGTGACAATGGCTGCCGACGGATTACCAGATAAACCATAGCGGATAAGGCGTTGGGCCTCTTCATACTCACCGCAATTTTTGGCTAAAGCAGCGGCACTTCTAAATAAAACGGCGCGGGTTGGCTGTTTTTGTTCATCCGAAAAGAAAGACATTGCTACTTCTTTCTCTAAATTAAATGCTTTTCGATATAGCAGGATTGCCTGTTCGCCGTTTTTATCACGCTCAGCCAACATCGCTTCCTGGGCATAGGCCATTGCCTGGCGATGTTGCTCTTTGAGTATGTGGCTATCTGTCATTTGAGAAAAAAGAGGGCTTCAGGCTTGCTAAATTCCGTGATGGCTATGTAGGCAGGAAGTTGAGTTGCGTCGGATTGCTGTGTTTGTTTTTTCTTCCGTTCAAGTCTGGACGTTATAGAATTCGTTTTGGTCTGTTGTCGTATGCCCGATACTTCTAAGCGGGCAGCAAAATCGAAGCCATTTTCTTCCATCAGCCAGAAATCGATGCCGTCGCCGGTTTTGGTAGTCTCAAAATTAGTATATCGCGTAAACTGTCTTACCAACAAAATGGCAACGCACATAGCTCCCCAGTCAGTGGTTCGCTTTTCATCGCGATATGTTTTGTGAATGGCATCAGTAATTACCAAATCCCATTGCACGCTAAACGTCAAGATGTCTTCATTAGTTTGCACATGAATCGTTACGTCACTGTCGTGGTTTTGCGATAAAAAACAAACGACAGCACTCTCAATCAGGCAAGCGCAAAATGCATCAGTAAGACCAATTTCAGTTTGTGAAAGACTCTCTAAGTGGAAATTCGACATTATTAAAGCAAACGTACAAGTAAGTATGCAAGTATATAAGATACCTTTTGTTAATGCAAACATTACATTATTACCACAGTTAATAATTCAGTCAAAGCAGGCATGGACAGACAGAACGATAAACTCCGCCAATTTTCCGTTGTATTCAGCGTCGTCACGATGATTGTGATGAATTACCTGTCAAATACGGGCGCATTTGGTGGGAAAACCAACGGCGAGATTTCTGATAAATATCATACGCTTATCACGCCGGCAGGTTACGCCTTCTCAATTTGGGGGCTGATTTTTCTGGGCTTGCTGGCATTCGCTATTTATCAGGCATTGCCGTCGCAGCGCACCAATCCACGTTTTCGGGCTATTGGCTGGTTGGTGGTTATCAATACCCTCGGCAATGCCATATGGAGTCCGCTGTTCAACAACGAACTCATTGGCGTGGCACTGCTCGTTATCTTAGTAATGCTGGTAACGGTGGCTATTATCGAACATCGGCTTTTAGCCCGGCGTGGATTCGCAAGACCGCGCGTGCCGGTCGTGGCCCCGGACTTAGACGCGACGCTACCCGAATCGGCAGCCCCGCCCGCCGAAACGTGGTTCGCCCGGATTCCGTTTTCTATTTATTTTGGCTGGCTTACCGTCGCTACTATTCTAAACGTAGCCGTATTTCTGAAAGCTACAAACTTCGATCTTGGCAGTTTGAGTGAATCGACCTGGGCTTCGGCAGTACTGGTGGTGGGACTGGTGATAGGCGCAGTAGTATTCAACAGATTTCGTAGTGTGGCCTATATATTGGTATTTACCTGGGCGTATGTAGCCATTGCCCGCGAACAGGCTGGAAATGGGCCGGTTGTCATGGTTGGCTACTTCGGAGTAGGCTTCGCTGTTGTTGCAGCTTTGATTGGACTGTGGTCGAAGAAAACGCCGGTATATTCTTGAGGTAGAGCGTGGTGCGGCACTCCGCACCACGCTCTGTTTTACTCTTCTATTACCTCAATACTCTGAATTTTATCGCCCTGCCTAATTTCGTCGATGATATCTAATCCTTCTACGACCTTGCCGAAAACGGTGTGATTACGGTCGAGGTGTTGGGTATTCTGGCGGTTGTGGCAGATAAAAAACTGTGAACCGCCTGTGTTGCGACCCCGGTGGGCCATGCTCAGCACACCCCGGTCGTGATATTGATTGTCGCCGGTTAGTTCGCAGGGAATGGTATAACCCGGACCACCCGCGCCGGTGCCGGTGGGGTCGCCCCCCTGAATCATGAAATTGGGGATAACCCGATGAAAGGTTACGCCGTCGTAAAATCCTTTTTTAGCGAGACTGATAAAGTTTTCGACCGCTTTGGGAGCATCTTTCTCGAAGAATTCGATTTTCATCGACCCCTTATCGGTGTTCATAATCGCAGTTGTCATGCTGAATTGATTTTGTTTGGTCGCAAAGGTACGAGGGAATTAAACGATAAATGTTGAGCTACTTCGGGCCATTATCAATTCGGTGCAAAAGCTTCCTGTGAGGATACAAAATCCTGACTTGACTTTTACTTGCCCATGCAACTAACTTGCCAAATGTTCGGTTAGAAAAGCGTACTGCTTTACCGTAACAAGCTGGTTTTGTGGGTTTTTACTTAGTCTGTTTAAGCATTTCTACCCACGCTTTGCGCCTTCTCCTTTTACATCTGTTCTGCTCGTTATGTGGATTGTACGGTTAGCGTTAGAAAAAAAGTACACCATTGCGGTAATGGCCCTGCTCATCCTGATTCTGGGCGGACTTTCCATTACGCAGATGCCAACCGATATTTTTCCACGCATCAATATCCCGGTCGTTTCGGTTATTTGGGGGTATAACGGCCTGTCGACCAACGAGGTAGAGAAGATGATTACCAACTTCTCCGAAACCTCCATCATCAACAACGTCAGCGATATTCAACGGGTCGAATCGCAAACGTATAATGGTACATCGGCCATTAAGCTGTATTTTCAGCCAACTGTGCGCATCGAAGAAGCCATTGCGCAGGTTACGGCCATTTCGCAGACGATCCTCGTCAGGATGCCGCCCGGCACGCAGCCTCCGCTGATTGTCCGTTACAACGCCACCGACGCGCCCGTGCTGCAACTCGGCCTGTCGTCCGACAGCCTGACCGAACCCCAGATTACCGACTATGCGCAGACGCGCGTTCGTCCGCAAATTGCCACGGTGCAGGGTGCCCGGTTATCGCAGGCGTTTGGCGGCAAAACCCGGCAGGTGGTGGTTGACCTCGACCCTGACCAATTAGTTGCGTATAACGTTACCCCCGAAGAAGTTACCAACGCCGTATCGGCTCAGAACCTGACGCTGCCCAGTGGCGTAGTGCGGCTCGAAGACCGCGAGTACGTGGTTCGGCTCAATTCAAAACCCGACGTTATCAACCTGCTGAACGATATTCCGATCAAAGTGGTCGGTGGTTCAACCGTTCACATGCGCGACGTAGCGAACGTACACGACGGAGCCAGCGTACAGACGAATATTGTGAAGCAGGACGGCAGCAAGGGTGTCTTGATGAGTTTAGTGAAAACCGGCAATGCCTCGACCACCGAGATTGTTGACCGTATCCGCAAACAGATTTTGCCGACCGTGCGGGCCGCTGCTCCGTCGAACCTGCGCATTCAGGAGTTATTCGATCAGTCGGTGTTTGTGCGGGCGTCTATCGAAGGCGTTTTAATTGAAGGGTTGATTGCGGCTCTGCTTACGGCAGCAATGATTCTGTTGTTTCTGGGAAGCTGGCGCAGCACGCTGATTGTGGCAATTTCAATTCCGCTGTCTATTTTATGCTCGCTGATTTGCCTTTATCTGCTCGGCGAAACCCTGAATATCCAGACACTCGGCGGGCTGGCTTTAGCAATCGGTATTTTGGTCGATGATGCCACCGTAACCATCGAAAACATCCACCGCAACGAAGAATTAGGAATGCCGTTGCGGCAGGCCATTCTCGAAGGTGCCCAGCAGATTGCCACGCCCACGCTGGTATCGACGCTGACGATCTGCATCGTGTTTACATCGGTGCTATTTCTGGAAGGCCCTGCCCGGTTTTTGTTTGGACCATTGGCCGAGGCTGTTGTGTTTGCCATGCTTGCATCGTATGTGTTATCCCGGACGCTGGTGCCGACTCTGGCCGATCTGATGCTGAAAGACGAATCGCAGCACGAGAACCAACACGCTCCTAAGAGCTCTGTTTCATTTTATGACCGATTTAACCGGGGCTTCGACCGGTTTCAGGCGCGGTATCTGCGGGCGTTGACCTGGACGCTCAACAATCGCCGAACGGTGTTTGGTATCTTTGTGGTGCTGGTGGCGTTTACTGCCGTGCTGGTGCCGTTTGTTGGTCGTGATTTTTTCCCACGCGTCGATGCCGGACAGATTAAGCTTCACCTGCGTGCCCCCGCCGGGTCGAGGCTCGAAGCAACCGAACAGATAGCAGCCCAAACCGCCGATATTGTACGGGAGGTAATCCCGGAAGAGGAGGTCGGCTCTATTATCAGCAACATCGGTCTGACCGCCGAGCGGTATAATTTTATTTTCACGGATAACTCATCGCTGGGGTCTGCCGACGCCGAGTTACTGATTTCGCTCACCGAAGAACGCTCCCGCCCAACCGGCGACTACATGCGCGAACTGCGGACGCGGCTCCGCGACGAAATGCCCGACGTGACGTACTTCTTCCTGCCTGCCGACATTGTTAGTCAGATTTTAAATTTTGGCCTGACGGCTCCCATCGACGTGCAGGTGTCTGGCTTCGACCGGGTCAATAATTTGACCGTAGCCCGGCAACTTCGCGACCGCATCGCACAAATACCCGGCGCGGTCGACGTGCATTTGCATCAGGTCTTAGATGCGCCCGAACTGTTTCTGGAAGTTGACCGCGAACGGGCCGCTCAACTGGGCTTGACCGAGCAGCGGATCGCTACCAACATGAATATTTCGCTGAGCGGCACCGGGCAGACGCGCCCCAACTTCTGGCCCGACCCGGTTACGGGTTTTCCGTACCTGATTACCGTTCAGACCCCACCCTACAAGCTTGATTCATACGACAAGCTACTGCGAACGCCCGTAGTGCCGGGAGCCGTGACGCCCCAGCTACTGAGCAACGTTACGACCGTAAAACGCACCGCTACGCCAGTGATTATCAACCGCGTCAATACCCAGCCCACCTATGACGTCTATGCATCAGTAGAACGCACTGACCTCGGCTCGGTGGCGAAGGAACTGAACGCGCTGGCGGCTGAGTTTAAAGAGCAGCTAAAACCGGGCAATACGATCAGCATACGCGGGCAGGTTGAAAGCATGGAAAGTGCATTCAGCCGGTTGGGGTTAGGCATTGCGTTTGCGGCCCTGCTGGTGTATCTGCTGATGGTCGTCAATTTTCAGTCGTTCCGGTATCCGTTCATTATCATCACGGCATTGCCGGGCGCGCTCTGTGGCATGGTCTGGATGCTGTTTCTGACCGGTACTACGTTCAGCATTCCGTCGCTGATGGGAGCTATTATGAGCGTGGGCGTTGCCACGGCCAATAGCATTCTGTTAGTCAGTTTCGCCAAAGACCACCTGCCAGCCGTGAACGACAACGCTTACGAAGCGGCTTTAGAAGCAGGCCGAACCCGGTTGCGGCCCATTCTGATGACGGCCATCGCCATGATTATCGGGATGTTGCCCATGTCGCTGGGCCTGGGCGAAGGTGGCGAGCAAAACGCACCGCTGGGCAGAGCCGTTATTGGCGGTTTGCTGCTGGCAACGTTCACGACACTGCTGTTTGTACCGGTGGTATTTAGTTATCTGGCAAGAAAGCCAAAACAAATATGAAAGCCCTCAAATTTCTCATACCGCTCCTGTTGCTGATCGGCCTGTTCGTGTTCTTTGGCGTGTTGCCGCGCATTCGCAACGCGCAGGAGTTGAAAGCCGAAGCCACTGCCGAGAAAAACCGCGAACCCGTCGTGAATGCGGTGCCCCTCAAACAAGCTTCCGACACCAGCGCACTCACGTTGCCAGGGCAGATTCAGCCCTATCGGCAAACGCCCCTCCAGGCCCGCACACAGGGATTTCTGCGGAGGTGGTACGTAGACATTGGTGCACGGGTGAAACAGGGGCAACTGCTGGCAACTATCGACGTACCCGAACTGGAACAGGATATTGCCCGCGCCCGCGCCGACCAGCAGTTAGCCAAAACCAATCTGGAGCGTTTGGAGAGCGTTCAATTACCGGGAGCCGTGGCAAAACAGGACGTCGATACGCGCCGGTCGGCGGTGGCGGTGGCCGATGCCAACCTGCGCCGGTTGCAGGCATTGAAAGCGTTGCAGGAAATTCGGGCACCCTTTTCGGGCGTCATCACCAGCCGAACGGCTGAAGTCGGTACGCTGGTATCGCCGGGGAGTACGCAGCCGCTGTTTACGATCTCTGAGTTAGGTTCGTTGCGGGTGTTTGTCGATGTGCCACAGGCGTATTACCGCTATATCAAAATCGGCCAGCCCGCCATCGTAAAAGTTGCCGAACTCGGAGACCGGACGCTGTCCGGCAAGGTCGTTCGCACGTCGGGTACGCTCCGCAACGACTCGCGGACGCTGCTCACCGAAGTACTGATTCCGAACCCAAAGAATGAGATTCCGGCAGGATTGTATAGTCAGGTGACGTTCAGTATGATTGCAGCGCAGGCTCCCGTGCTGATTCCGGCCAACGCCTTGCAGATTACTCCGCAGGGTGCGCGCGTAGTGGTGCTGGATGCCGAACAGCGCGTTCGTTTCGTGCCGGTTACGCTTGGTCGTGATTACGGTACTACGCTCGAAGCCACAAGCGGGCTAACGGGTAGCGAACGGGTTATTACCAATCCAAACGACCGCCTGCGCGAGGGTCAGAAAGTACGGCTACGGAAACCCGGAGCGGAGAAAAAAGTAGCATGATGAAGAAATACTTCCTGACTTTCTGTTTCTGGTATCTGGTTTTAAGTCGTTTAGCATTTGCCCAGACAACCGCCCCCCTGTCGCCAGCGGGTGGAGCGGTTACCCTGCCCGGCGAACCGGCAACGTCGGGTACTACAAATACGTCTGCTGCGTTGCCCAAACCCGGTGAGCCAGCACCAACGCTTTCGCTGGAAGGCTTTCGCCGGTTCAATGACCCCGAACTCGACCGGCTGATTCAGTTGGGATTAAACAGCAGTCCGAACCTGCGGGCTGCTTTGAGTCGACTGGAGGAGGCCCGAATTCGGGTGCGGGTAGCGCAGTCATTTCTGCAACCCGCGCTGCGGAGTTCGATACTTGTGACCACGCAGAGTCTGTCGGAGCATCGACCCATTGCCATTCCGCTGGCGAATGACCGGTTGCCCCGTTTTCAACTAAATACGTTTCAACTACTGCCCATCGATGCGAGTTATGAACTCGATTTGTTCCGACGCATTCGCACGGGCGTAACGCTGGCCGACTTACAGGCACAAGCCAACGATGCTGATTATCAGTCGTTTCGACTTACACTGGCGTCAGATATTGCCCGGACGTACTGGCTCATTCGGGGCAACGATACGGAGCAGGCCGTTTTTCGCCGGAATATTCAGGCCCGCGATACCACGCTGGCAATTATCCGCGAACGGTTTCGGATTGGTCTGATTAACCAGATTGACGTTCAACGGGCCGAAACCGACTACGCCAGCCTGCGCGTGACCCTGAAAGGGCTTGAACGCGCCCGCGCCGAACTTGTAAACGGTTTGGCGCAACTGTGCGCGCAGGACCCCGCCCGTTTTTCGGTCTCGACCGGAACGCTGCCCGGCGTAGTGCCAACGTATCCATACGCAGCCATCACGCCCGAACAGCTACAGCGTCGGCCCGATTTAGTGCAGTTGACGCGCCAGAATCAGATTGCCGCCACGCAGATTACGCTACAGCAGGCCACCACCATGCCGCGCGTTACGCTCGTTGGGCAGGGCGGGCTGCTGTCGGGGCAGCTTCGCTATTGGGTAGCCCCGAGCAGTGCCACGTATCTGGTAGGCGTAAACGCGTCGGTGCCGTTGTACGAAGGGCATCGCGCCCGGCAAAACATTGCCCTCTCGAAACAGCAGGTTCAAACCAACCAGCAAACCTACCAGCAGGCTATCCAACTCGCTCAGCGCGACGCCGAAACTGCATTGGACAACCTTACTCTTCTGCGCGAACAAATCGACCTGCAAAACCAAACCCTTGCGCTGGCCCGCCGAACCGAGCAATACAACCGCGAACTCTATGTACGCGGCCTGACTACCTACCTCGAAGTGCTTGATGCCCAGCGTACTATCTTAGTCACCGAGCAGCAACTGGCGCAGTTTCGTAGCCAGGAAGTGCAGTTTGTAGTAGCACTGTTACGGGCCGTAGGGGGCGAATTCTAAACCTTTTATTACTCAAATCGGTAAGATAGTAGCAACTTTGTAGCTTCATCACTCAGCCTGAATTTGTAAATCACCAATGAACAGTACATACGTTATCATCATGGCCGGGGGCGTTGGAACACGTTTCTGGCCGTTCAGCCGAACCAGCTATCCCAAACAATTCCACGACGTTCTTGGCACAGGCCGAACGCTCCTCCAACAAACCGCCGACCGTTTCGACGGCGTTTGCCCGCCCGAGAATATATTTATCGTTACCAGTTCGCTCTACAAAGACCTGTGTCAGCAGCAACTGCCGCAACTGACCGACGATCAGATTTTGTGCGAACCCGTAGCCCGCAATACGGCCCCGTGCATTGCCTACGCCTGCTACAAAATTGCCCAGCGCGACCCACAAGCCAACATTGTGGTAGCCCCCGCCGACCATATCATTCTGAAAGAAGAAGAATTTAAGAAAACCATTCGCACGGCACTCAATGCAACCGCCGGGCAGGATATTCTTGTGACGCTCGGTATTCAGCCCAGCCGCCCCGATACGGGTTATGGCTACATCCAATATCTGTTCGACCCGAGCGAAATTAAGCGGGTAAAGACGTTTACCGAAAAACCGAACCTCGAACTGGCACAGCAGTTTCTCGACAGTGGCGAGTTTGTCTGGAACGCGGGTATTTTTGTCTGGAACGTGCAGGCCATCATCACGGCTTTTGAAAAATACCTGCCCGACGTAGCCGAAATCTTCGCCGAAGGCAACGACGTTTACTACACCGACCGCGAAGAAGCGTTTATCGACAAAGCGTATTCGCTCACCAAAAGCATTTCGATTGATAACGGCGTGATGGAACGCGCTGATAACGTACACGTTGTGCTAAGCGATTTCGGCTGGTCGGACCTCGGCACGTGGAAGTCGCTCTACGAAGTGTCGGATAAGAATGGAGATCAGAACGTGGTGGATGGACACGTTATGCTGTACGACACGAAAAACTGCATCATTAAAACCCCTAAAGACCGGCTCGTTGCCATCAATGGTCTCGACGGTTTCATTGTGGCCGAATACGATAACGTGCTGATGATCTGCCGGAAAGAAGACGAGCAGAAAGTGAAAAACTTCGTAGCCGACGCCAAAGAAAAAGGCACGGAGTTTGTGTAGTGTTTTGTTACACAGAGATGCACGGAGCTTAAAAAGAGATTCACGGAGTTTTTTATCTATTTCTTCGTGAATCTCTTTTTAACTCAGTGCATCTCTGTGTAATAATGAAACTCATTCCTCCGGCGTTATGATTTTGTCAGAAGCCCGTCTTCCGTGAAACAGTTTTGCTTATTTATAACTCTATTGACCGGGAGCCTGCTGGCTTGCCGCGATTATACGCCCGCGTTCACGCCCGGCCCCGACGACCCGCGCCTGACCGGTACGTGGCGGCTTGCCGAACGCCGGTTCCGCAAAGACTCGACGTTTAGCGTTACAGACACAAACAAAATACCCCGGCGCGATACGGGTACGATAATCCGAGACGGTAAAGCCATTCGGTTCGATACGGTTGCTACAATTATCGAAACCATTCGTACCCCGCGCGATACCAGTTTTGATGTGCTGCGTCGCTATCCGGCAACTCCGCCCCAGACGCTCACGTTCGGGGCAGATGGCAGGCTGACAGCCAACGGTTCGGAAATGACGTATTTCAACCCTATCCGCACATTTCTCCTCGACCGCACGTTTCCCGACAGTTTATTTATCAATTTATATATCGCCACCAACGGCGCAAACGTACCCTCACGGATGCGGCTGGCGTTTCAGCGCGATACGCTCACACTCCTGCCCGGCTGCGAAACGCCCTGTTGGCTGAAATTTGTACGGGCCCAATAGTTATTGCCAGCCCTGCGCCCGAATCGGCGTTTGCTGACCAGCTTTGGTAGCCAGCACCACCTGCGACGGATCGGCGGTCAAATAGCCAATGGCCGTAATACGGGCATTTTGAGCTAATTTTTCGTACTCTTGTGGGCGTACCGTAAACAACAGTTCGTAGTCTTCGCCCCCGTTCAGGGCCGCTGTGATGGGGCTTATGTTGAACTCATCGGCAGCTAAATATGCCTGATCATCAATCGGAATATTTTCATCGAAGATAACCGCGCCCGTTCCCGACGCCCGGCAGAGGTGCAGCAATTCAGACGCCAGCCCGTCCGACACGTCGATCATGGCCGATGGCTGCACGCCGAGGTCGCGCAGTTCGTGAACAATGTCGGTGCGGGCATCGGGCCGCAGTTGCCGTTGCACCAGATACGCCCGTTCTTCCGAGAGCGTAGGCTGCATGTTGGGGTCGGCCAGAAACACCTGTTTTTCGCGTTCGAGCAGTTGCAGGCCGAGGTAAGCCGCGCCGAGATCGCCCGTCACGCACAGCACATCGTTCGGCTGGGCCGTGTTGCGGTAGGTAATTTTATCTTTAGGAACCTTTCCCAGCACCGACACCGACAGCACTAACCCCGACCGCGACGAGGTGGTATCGCCCCCAACCAAATCGACGTTATAAGCCGCGCAGGCCGCCCGGATACCGTCGTAGAGTTCATCGACCGCTTCGACCGGAAACCGGCTGCTGAGGGCCACACCGACCGTTACCTGCACAGGCAGACCGTTCATAGCCGCAATGTCTGACACGCCAAACGTAATAGCCTTATAGCCAAGGTGTTTCAGCGGTACATAAGTCAAATCGAAATGAACGCCTTCAATGAGCAGGTCGGTAGCGAGCAGGCCATATTGATCGCCCCAGTCGAAAACGGCGGCATCGTCGCCAATGCCGCGAATGGTGTCGGGTTGTGTAGGTATGGGCGTCGCCTGTTTGATTCGGTCGATTAGCCCTATTTCGCCGAGTGTATTTAGGTCAGTCATACGAATTGTGGGTGTAAGGGGTAAAGGTGTAGGGTTGGAAAGACGTTTATCTTCGTATAGCCCTTTCCAACCCTACACCTTTACCCCTTACACCCGTATAGTTAAAAAGCCGCTCCGCTTGACCTACGGAACGGCTTTGCACTAAAATTGGTTTGCTTTGGCTTACGGATTCGAGAGCGTGTAGATGTTTGTTGTGTTCCCCGTTTTCTGGCTTGCCGTTGTACGGGTCAATTTCACGCTATTATCACCCAAATCGCTGATTGTAAATTCGATAGTGCCGTTGGTGCCGGTTGGTGCCGGGTTCAGGCTGCTCAATACCAACCGCGAATCCGACGGAACCGAGTATTGCCCGGTAAATTTATTACCATCGAATTCGGTATATTCAACGGTCGGTGGTTTACTCAGATCGAGTCTGAAAGTAGCGTAGTTACGCACATTGGATGCGGCTCCCCGCGTATACACCGTTGTGTTATTTTCATCAACTTTCTGCGCGGTCCAGACCTTGGCGATACGCTCCGACACAGGGGCTACTTTTTTGCCGCGACAACCCGTCAATAAGCCAAAAATCAGTGTTGCCGCAAGAAAGGTAAACAGGGTATTGGTTTTCATGGTCACTTGTTGCATAAAATAGAAGTCGTGAAAGATACGCTATTTTTGTTTTTCGTAGCAAAAACAACGCCTAATTAATCGGGTCAATTGACTTAATGGACATATGCCGCCCCGCGAACCAACCGAACTTCGTAATTACACCCGCGCCCAACTGGCCCTTCGCAATGGGCAGGACCGCCCCGAAATCTGGTGCGCCTACGCCGGGCTAATCTACGACGTGTCGGCTTCGCGGCTTTGGCGTAACGGTAAACATTACGAACACTGGGCCGGGCAGGACCTCACCTCCGAACTTACCGACGCGCCCCACGCCGATTGGGTCTTCGAGCGGTTTACAATAATTGGAAAATTGATCTAACACCAATCCGTATGCTCATTGCCGACAGTGGCTCAACCAAAACCGATTGGCGGTATCTTGCCGCCGACGGGCAGGTACACGCCTTTCAAACGGACGGTTTCAATCCGTATTATCAGAGTACTCCGCAAATTGTTGAAACATTGCGGGCGCAGTTTCTGCCTCAGCTTGGCAACAACGCTGTCAGCCGTGTTTATTACTACGGTACGGGTTGTATTAACTCAACTGTAAATCAGCACATTATAGATGCGCTACGGGCCGTGTTGCCGGACTTGCAGACGGTTGACGTCAATAGCGATATGCTGGGCGCGGCACGGGGGGCGGCTGGCCGGGAGCCGGGCATTGTCTGTATTCTGGGCACGGGGTCGAACGCCTGTTGTTATGATGGCAACCAGATTACGCGCGGCATTCAGTCGCTGGGGTTCTGGCTGGGCGATGAGGGTAGCGGAGGCTATTTGGGCAAAACGCTGGTTCGGCAGTTTTTTCAGGAGCAACTCCCCACCGACCTGCACGATGCCTTTGCGGCCCGCTACCACCTCGACCGGGCCACATTGCTCGAAAATGCCTATCAGAAGCCCTACCCAAACCGGTACTTTGCGTCGTTCACCCCGTTTCTGTCCGAAAACATCGCGCATCCACACGCAGTTGGTTTGGTGACGGATGCGTTCACGTTGTTTTTGCAGACGTACATAAGCCGTTTCCCGGAAGCAACCATCTGGCCGGTACACTTCGTAGGGTCAATTGCCAGTTATTTTGCAGAGCAACTTCAGCAGGCATTGCAGCAGGCGGGTTTAACGCTGGGCCGCATTGTGAAAGCACCAGCAGAAGCATTGATTAAGTACCATAAACAGGCATAGTGCCTTAACTTTGTATAATAAAAATTAAACGCAGAGTACGCGAAGACTTACGCAGAGAAGAAAGATGAAACTCAGCGTGCTCTGCGCCCATCTCTTGTTACGCTGCGTTTAAACAAAACAACCTGAGAGATTTCAAATGGCAACTCGCTATTTTCTAAAAGTAAAAGACGTCGTTCGGGAAACGCCCGACGCCGTAACTATAACCTTCTGGCACCCGATCAACGAAGAAATTCGTTATCAGCCGGGGCAGTTCCTGACATTTTTGCTCAACATTAGCGGCCAAAAAGTCCGTCGCTCGTACTCGATGGCCTCCTCCCCCCACGTCGACGTGTCGCTGGCGGTGTCGGTGAAGCGTGTGCCGGGCGGTTTGGTTTCCAACTACCTCTGCGACCGTATCCGGCCCGGCGACGTGCTGGAAACGCTGGAACCAATGGGTACGTTTGTGCCGAAACTCGACTCGCAACATCGGCGTAACGTGGTGCTGATTGGCGCGGGAAGTGGCATTACGCCCCTGTTTTCGATGGCAAAATCGGTGCTGCACGTTGAACCAAACAGCCGCGTGTGGCTCATCTACGGCAACCGGAATCAGGAATCGATTATCTATAAAGCGCATTTAGACGCGATGGAGCAGGCATACGGGCCTACCCGTTTCCGCGTCACGCACGTACTGAGCCAACCTAATTTCGGCTGGACGGGGCCGGAAGGTCGGCTGAACCAGCATTTGCTGAGCCAGATGCTCGAACAACTGCCTGCCGCTGAATTGCAGAATGCCAGTTTCTACCTCTGCGGCCCCGATGGCATGATGGCCGAAGCCCGCGCGGCCCTGTCGCTGGTGGGCGTTCTGGCAGATCGGATCTACAAGGAAAGCTACACGACAGCCCTCGTTCCGGCGGGCGAATCCACGCCGGGCGACGTTACTGAGGAACCGCTCACCGACGATGAAGACAATGATTCGCCGGAGGTAACGGTGTTGTATGAAGGCAGCGAATACAAATTCGCCGTAGCTCCGCATCAGACCATTCTGGAAGCAGCGTTGGAATTGGATATTGACCTGCCCTACTCGTGTCAGGCGGGCATGTGTACGGCCTGTTTGGGTCGCTGCACGTCGGGCAAGGTAAAATTAGACGAAGAAGACGGTTTGTCGGACTCCGAACTAAAAGCGGGCTACGTGCTGACCTGCGTAGCCCACCCCGTTGGACCGAATGTGGTGATCGAAATCGAGTAACGCGGGTGGCAACCCGCGCCCTAAGAACGCTGACTGCGTTAAAGTTTAGCATCGTAGGGTATATACGCTTCCCATTGCCAGGGCGTGAACGTATCGCCGATGCTGTAGGCCAGCAGCTCTTTGAAAATCCGTTCGCCATTGTCGTTATTCGTCATGATGACAATGGCGATTTTTTTATCCGGGAACGCAATCGAATAGTGGCCCCAACCTTCGTCGTGCCCTTCCTTGAAGAAAGCCGGGCCATAAGGCGTTTGCAACACACCAACGCCAAGCCCGTAGCTTAGCGCAATAGCGTCATTATCGGTGCTGTCTACCCATGCCATCGGCCCAAACTGCCGACGCGACCGAATCCGTATTTGCGGTCGTATCATTTCCCGGAACGTGGTTGTCTGCAAACCGGTATGGCGTAGCAAAGCCGTATAAAACGCCGTAAAATCGGCCAGTGTCGTACTCATCGAACCGCCCGCGCTGGATTCTTTCCATCGCATGAGTTCGTAAGGTTTTCCAGCGTCATTGTGGCCGAAGCACACAGCGTTCTCAAATTGTTTCTGCCAGACGAAACTCGTGTTTTTCATGCCGAACGGGGTAAAAACACGTTCCTGCGCGAGCGTTTCTAATCCTTTGCCCGTAATTTGTTCAAGAACGAACTGAAGTAAATACAACCCTTCGCCCGAATAACTGTACCGGGTACCCGGCTCGAACTTGATTTTCAACTTTTTGTCGGGTTCAAACCAACGCCAGTTTGGGAAGCCGGTTGTATGGCTCAGGCACATTCGGGCCGTAATTTTTTCGTAACGCCGGTCTTCCCGCAGATGCTGATAGCCGCGATTCCAGCCGTCTATTTTGTAGTCGGGCAATGGTTTGTTGAGGTACGTAATGAGTGGCTGGTCCAGATTCAGTTTGCCCTCCTGCACGAGTTGCATAGCTATGTAAGCAAAAACCGTTTTGGCGAATGAGGCCGCGTACATGACTGACTCAGGCGTTAACGACACGCTTCGGGGTACATCGGCCAGGCCATACGTTTGACTGAAAACGGGCTTGTTCCTGTTGAATACGGAGATTGCCACGCCCGATACATTGGCAACCTGCATTAAGTGTTTGATTCTATGATCCAGACTGTCTGCCGAAAGCCGTGAGCCGTCGAGCCGATGAAGTGTTTGAGCGCGTAGAGTATGGCTAAACAGCGCAATAAGTAGCGAGCAGCGAAGAAGAAACAGCATACGTTATACCTGTGGATTACGGACGTGGTTTTTTAGGTGCAACTGCCGCCGGTGGTGCCGGTGCCGGTACAGACACAGCAGCCGGGCGGGCCGGTTTGGCCGGGCGGGCTACAGGGGCAGGTTTTGGCGGGCGGGGCGCACGAGCCGGACGCGGAGAGGCAACGTCTACATGCACATCAGCAACTGCGCCAATTAACTGAGCAACAGCCTCGCTGTGATTGCCCATTTGATCGGAGAGTTGGCTCATCTGCCTGTGTAACTTTTCATTCTCTTTCTCCAACTGTTCCAGCGGCTGCCGAGCCGCTTCAAGCTTCGCCTGATTTTGTTCAAGCTCTTTGTTTAGATTTTCAATTTCGGCTTCCTGTTTTTTGATTTCTGGTTCAAGGCTACTCAATTGCTTCTCAATATCGGCCTGATTTAGCTTTTGTTTGCCATCGTTATCCAGTAATCGCTGGTGTTGCTCCAGCAATTTTTCACGTTGCTCCATCAACTTGTCTTTCCGCCAGTTCAGCACTTGCTCGGCGCGTTCAACTTCCTCAATTGGAAACCGGAGTTTTTCCATTTGAAAAGCAATTGCCTGTCCTTGCTTTGTCCGTTGTTGAATCAACTGGCTTAAACTATCTAATTTTCGCTGATGCAGCTCTCGTATACGGTTCAGCGAATCGTTTAGCACACCTATATTACCAAGCGGAGCCAACGCATCATTCACCAAAGCGTTGTGATCGATTTCCGAAAGTTCTTTCAGTGTTTCTTCCGAAAACGTCGGGGCGTTTTCCAACGCCGACGTTACGATATTGTCGTAGTCGATGTGTGCCATACCTTCTGATAATGCCTTCATCCCTAAGTCAAAAGCTGCCGATTTCTCAAAGATAGTCAGCAAAATATCACGATCGGGCTGATTAACCGTATCGAGATTGAGCTGGCCGGTCAGTACCTGATCGAGCTGGCGTTGCAGCCGGTCGACGCGTGGTTTGGGCAGGCGTTGGCCGTTAAAAACTACGTAAGTCATTCGACCTTCTACCATACCATAGTCAATCCGGTTGCCGCTCGTGACGCCACTAAATCGCTGTGTCGATTTGGGTTTAGGCTTCGGTTTGGGCGTTGGCTGCTGCACGGCATAAACCGACATACTCACCAATAGCAGGGTAGCCAATGTTAGCCCGGCCAGGCTTGCATTCGAGACGAAAGGCCGCGTTGGAACGCCCAGCATCCGCCGAACCCGGTGCAATAGCTGCTGCCGTTTTCCGGCAAAAGCCATTGCCAGCGCGGGCGCATCCTGATTGGTAAGCCGAATTTCTTCGATACGCGCCAATGCCTGTGCCAGCATCCGGCCATTGCCGCCGATGGCTTGTACGGCCAGGTCGTCGCAGCAGTGTTCGCGCTCTTCGCGCACCCGCGCCGACAGCCACCACAGGGCTGGATGAAAGAAATAGAGTACCTCAACAACCGATTGGAGGAGATTTACGGCATAATCATACCGCTTCACGTGGGCCAGTTCATGCGCCAATACCGCTTCCAGTTCACGAACCGATAACTGCGTAACCAAGCCAACCGGCAACAGCAATACAGGCTTCAGCATACCCACTACCATAGGCATGGCTACCCGCGCCGACTCCCGAACGCGCACCACCGCGCTAATCTGCATAACTTCCCGCAGTTGATTTGCCAGATCATCGACCACCAGCGTAGACGGAACTCGGGCCGTTTGGCGCAGACGTTGAAGGTAGGCCCAGCCGCCTACTAATCGCAGCGCAAACACAGCCACGCCAATGAAATAAACCAGTACAAACTGGCTCAGATGGGCTTCCAGAAAAAGCAGCACCTGCTGATGCCAGGGCAGCGTTTTCGTAACAGCCGCCCACCGAATGGCAACACTGTGCGCTGATGTTGTCAGCGTGGCCGATGCTACCGCCGAAACAGCCGGTTTATAATACCAGCCGAACGTGATGGCCGATAGCAACACCTGCCCCAGCAACACCGACACACTTAGCCGGTATCGCAGTTCGCTCGACCGATTTTGTAGAAAATGCAGTAAAATGGCCGTGGGCAACACCAGCGCGAATCCCTGCCAGAGCGCGTGCAGCAGCGTCCAGCCCAGCGCGTCGGCCACAGGACCCGACAGAAAATTGAGGAACAGATTCATGGCGAAGTAAGGTTTTCGGAGTCAATAAGCCCTTTCTAAAGGGCGACAAATCCTGTTTAATCTTGTAAATCCTGTCTAATCCCGGTTCAGACGATTCAACAACTGCTTAATCTCGTCCAACTCTTCGGGCGAGGTTTTGTGCTGACCTAAGACCTGCATCACTAATTTCGTCGCGGAACCACGAAAAGCCGTTTCAACGAATCGATCAATTAGCCCGCGCTGCGTGTCTTCTTCCGTTACGGCTGCGGTGTAGGTGTGCGATTTGCTGGCTTCGTCGCGGGTTAGCAGCCCTTTTTCAAACATGATCTGCATTAGTTTCAGGGCAGTTGTGTAGCCAATGTCGCGGTTTTGGCTTAAATTTTCGTGAACCTGTCGCACCGTACTGGGGCCATTTTGCCAAAGTACGTGTAGTATCTCAAGTTCGGAATCGGTTGGTTTCATCAGCTATCTACGAATAATTTCGTAACAAACATATACGAACAAATTCGTAGATGCAAGTGATTGAACAAAAAAGTTTTACAATGAATTGTTGTAACGTGGCTGGAAAGCCGCATTATTGGTATGACCCCAACAGAAACACTGACTTTACCATCCCGCCCACCCCGGCGGTTTATTGGCGAAAACCTGAATCTGAACGGCTGGGCCGATGTGCAGCCGTTGTACGACGAACTGCTGAACCGTCCGCTCAACAGTGCCGACGACCTGCGGCAGTGGCTGATCGACCGAAGCGAGCTGGAATCGTACTTATCCGAAGACTTTGCCTGGCGGTACATCCGCATGACCTGCGACACGGCCAATGAGTCGTTGTTAAATCAGCTTAATTTTTTCATTGCCGAGATTCAGCCGCAGATGACCGCCTACGGCAACGACCTCGACCTGAAAACCGTTAATAGCCCGTATTTGAGCCAGTTAACCGACGCGGGTTTCGACGTGATGGTGCGCGGGATGAAAAAAGCCATCGAAATTTTCCGGGACGAAAACATACCGCTGCAAACCGAACTACAAACCGAGGAGCGGCAGTATGGAGCCATTGCCGGGGCTATGACAGTAACCATCGACGGGCGCGAAATGACGCTACCCGAAGCCTCCGACCGGCTGCAATCGACCGACCGGGCCATTCGCGAAGACGCCTGGCGCAAAATCGGGGAACGCCGGTATCAGGATCACGAAACCCTCGACCAATTGTTCGACCGGCTGCGCGACCTGCGGCACCGGGTGGCCGTTAACGCCGGTTTTGCCAACTTCCGCGATTATTCGTTTGCCGCACTGGGCCGCTTCGACTACACGCCCGAAGACTGCTTTACTTTTCACGAATCGGTGGCCGAGGCCGTAGTACCGTTATTGAACGACTTAGCCCGCGAGCGGAAACGGAAACTGAACGTGGAGCCGCTGCGCCCGTGGGACGCAAAAGTTGACGTTGACGGTCGCCCCCCGCTGAAGCCGTTTGAAACCGGAGCCGAGTTAGTCGAAAAAACCATCGCCTGTTTCGACCGATTGACCCCACCCCCAACCCCTCCCCTAAAACAAGGGGAGGGGAGCGAGTTTGGTAATGATCTGCGGATTATGCGGGCAATGGGCCACCTCGACCTGGAGTCGCGGAAGGGCAAGGCACCGGGCGGTTATAATTACCCCCTCGAAGAAATTGGCGTACCCTTTATTTTCATGAATGCCACCAGCAGCCTGCGCGACGTGGTGACGATGGTACATGAAGGGGGCCACGCCGTGCATTCGTTTCTGACACGCGATTTGCCGTTGAAAGCCTTCCGCAACCCACCGATGGAAGTAGCCGAACTGGCGTCGATGAGCATGGAATTATTGTCGATGGACCATTGGGACGTGTTTTTCGATAATCCAGCCGACCTGCGCCGGGCCAAACTGCAACACCTCGAATCGATTATCGAAACGCTGCCGTGGGTAGCTACCATCGATAAATTTCAACACTGGATTTACGAAAACCCGGCGCACACGGTGGCCGAACGACGCGAAAACTGGCTGCATATTTACGAGCAGTTTGCCGATTCTGTGACCGACTGGAGTGGGTTCGCTTATTACAAAGAATACATCTGGCAGCGACAATTGCATTTGTTTGAAGTGCCCTTTTATTACATTGAATATGGCATTGCTCAATTGGGTGCTATTGGCGTCTGGCGCAACTACCGGCGCGACCCGCAGGCCGGGCTTGCAGGCTACAAAGCCGCGTTGAGCTTAGGCTACAAAGCCCCCATACGCGACATTTACGCAGCCGCAAACGTACCATTCGACTTTTCGCGCCAACACATCCGCGAGTTAATCGGTTTTGTGGAAGACGAAATCAAAAAATTGACGGCTGTTGAGTCGTGAGGTTTTTTGGAAACCTTACGGGTCTAAGCTATTTTTGCCGAACCAATTCGTAATCAAGTAGCTATGAAACGCGTATTCCGTTCAGGAATTTTGGCCGTGGCGGTGCTGTCGCTGGCCTCCTGCGATTACCAGAAATACAACACCATCCGTCAGAAAGACGAGCGGGCAAGGGACTATCGGGCCGGTTATCGCGCTGGCGACGAAGAAGTTTACGGCGTACATCCTGATTCGGCGGCTGTGCAATCGAAATACAAATACACACCCAACCCAGCTTTAGAAGAGCGGACGCAGAAGCTCCGCGATAAACTGTTTGGAACCGGAACCATAGGCGAGGGCGCGTAACCAATAACTGATCAATTAGAAAAAGCGGTGAAGCAGCGTATTGTTGCTTCACCGCTTTTTCTTTGCCAGTTGGTACGAATCAACGCGTCTTTTTCCCCTCAAAAGCCAGTACCCAACAGCGGGGAGAAGGCCAGCATAGCTACTGGCAAACTCATTTGCTTATCTTTGCTAAAAATCATTAGTTTCTGAAATGGTAGCCGAAGCGACTCTCTCGCCTGATGCGGCCCAGCCGGATGTTTATGCGCAGTACGAAGCCGTTGTTGGGCTTGAGGTTCACTGTCAGTTATTGACCAACAGCAAAATCTTCGCTGCCGACGCCAACGCGTTTGGGGCCGAACCCAATACCAATATCAGCGTAATCACGCTGGCTCATCCCGGTACGCTGCCCAAATTAAACCGCAAGGCCGTGGAATACGCCGTTCGGATGGGGCTGGCCTGTGGCTGCGACATTACCCGCCATAACGTTTTCGCCCGGAAAAATTATTTCTATCCCGACCTGCCGAAAGGCTATCAGCTTTCGCAGGATAAAGGGCCAATCTGTGTAGGGGGTGGTATTCCGGTGAAAGCTAAAGACCCGCAAACGGGTCAGACCTATCACACAACCATTCAGATTCACCATATCCATCTTGAAGAAGACGCTGGCAAAAGCATTCACGATGGCGACGACTGGGCCACGCAGTTAGATTACAACCGCGCCGGAACGCCCCTCATCGAGATGGTGACGGAACCCTGTATCCGCACTGCCGACGAAGCCGGGCAATACCTGACCGAAGTTCGGCGATTGGTTCGCTACCTCGATATTTGCGACGGCAATATGGAAGAAGGCTCGCTGCGCTGCGATGTAAATGTTTCCATCCGGCCCAGGGGCGCGACTCATCTCGGTACGAAAGTTGAAGTAAAAAACCTGAACTCGATTCGGAACGTGATGCGGGCCGTCGACAGTGAGTTTCGGCGGCAGGTCGAACTGACCGAAACGGGCGGAACTATTGTGCAGGAAACCCGGACGTTCGATGCCGCTACGGGACGCAGTTCGGCCATGCGCGAGAAAGAAACGATGAACGACTACCGCTACTTTCCTGACCCCGACCTGACCCCGGTTGTGATCTCAGACGAGTGGCTGGCCGACATTCGGGCGCAAATGCCCGCTCTGCCGACCGAGTTGTACCAGAAGTTTATAACGCATTACGGCCTGCCCGATTACGATGCATCGCTGCTGACCGACGCCAAAGAACTGGCCGACTACTACGAAGCGGTGTGTCGGCACACGACCAATTACAAAGCAGCCTCAAACTGGATTATGGGTCCGGTGAAGGGGCAACTCAACGAAAAAACCCTGCGCGACCGCCAGTTTCCGCTGTCGGCAGAGCGGTTGGCCGCGTTGGTCGATTTGGTTGATAACGGAACGGTGAGCCAAACGGCGGCCCAGCAGTTGTTTGCCCTGATGCAGCAGCAGCCCGACGTTCGGCCAACCGATCTGGCACAGCAGCATGGGCTGGTGCAGAACCGCAATACCGACGCCCTGCAAGCGTTGGTAGAAGAGGTGCTGGCGGCCTGGCCCGACAAAGTGGAACAGTACCGAAAAGGCAAGAAAAACTTGCTGGGTATGTTTGTTGGGGAAGTGATGAAAAAATCGAAAGGGGCTGCCGACCCAAAATTGGTGAATGAATTGTTAGCGAAGTTGTTACAAGCAAAATGAGAAAACTATTTTTAGGCATAACGAGCCTGCTGATACTGAGTGCAGCCGCCCAGGCTCAGACCAAATCGTTTACGGTAACGGGCAAGATAAACAAAGCCACACCCGGCAGCTACGTGTACCTCGAAGCCAACGCGCAGCCCACGCGCAAGCTCGATTCGGCGAAGGTAGAAACGGATGGCACGTTCAAACTAACGCACCCGGTTGTAGAGGGGGGCGAGGTGTTTGTGCTGAACCCAGGCGGTGGACAGAAAATGGCCCTGCTTGTAGAAGGAGACGAAACACTGAACGTAGTAGCCGACGGTTTTCGCATGGACCCGAAGACCGGGCAACTGGGTAAAGCTGCCATCTCCGGCTCCAAAAACATGGAGTACTACGACAAACTGATGACGTTGCGCACCGACATGGAGAGCAAAGTTTCTAACTGGAATAAACAGGTAGCAACCGCCACCGAAAAGAAAGACAACAAACGCGTTGCCCAGATTGAGCAGGAGTATCAGGCCGCCGAGGCCGATGTGGTGAATAAAGTAAAAGCGATGTTACCCGAAATGGGCACGTCGCTCGTTTCGTTGTTCGCGCTCAATTTCATTAATATCGAAAGCGATTTCGCCACGTATGAAGAACTGGCAAATCGGTTCGAGAAAGAGAAGCCGAATAGCCCACACGCGAAGTCGCTGATTGGCCGGGTGAAGCGAATCAAAGGCGTCATGATCGGCTCGTCGGCTCCTGAAATTGCCCTGACCGATACGTCGGGGGCGGTAGTACCGCTGTCGTCGCTGCGGGGTAAATATGTCCTGATCGACTTCTGGGCGTCGTGGTGTGGGCCATGCCGCAATGAGAATCCGAACGTTGTGCGCATGTATAACAAGTTCAAAGACAAGGGTTTTTCAATCTACAGTGTCTCACTCGACCGCCCCGGCGACCGCGAAAAGTGGGTTCGGGCCATTCGCAACGACAACCTGACCTGGACCCACGTATCCGACCTGAAGTTCTGGCAGTCGCAGGCCGCACAGGAGTACGGCGTTCAGGCTATTCCAGCCACATTCCTGCTTGACAAGGAAGGCAAAATCATCGCCAAAAATCTGCGGGGCGAAGCACTGGAGCAGAAGCTGACCGAGATACTTAAATAGTGATGAGTGATGAACGATGAGTGATGAGTTTGCTGACGCAAAAAGAAATACACCGGCGTCAGCAAACTCATCACTCATCGTTCATCACTCATCGTTTTTTACCCCCACCTTCTATGAAAATTGCAATCGTTGGCTGTGGCAACATGGGCATGGCCTTTGCTAAGTCATTCATTCAGTACAACCTGGTCAAAACCGACGATCTGCTGCTGATTGAGAAAAGTACCGACCGTTCGGAGAGCCTCCGGCACGAAAAAGCGGGCGTTGTGGTCGATACCATCGGGCCGCGCGTGAGTGATGTCGATCTGATTATTCTGTCGGTAAAGCCACAGGATTTTAAAAGCGTACACGACGAACTGCGCCCTGTTATCAGACCCTATCAGTTGGTTTTGTCGATCATGGCGGGCATTCCTATCGCGCAGATTCAGGAGAAGCTCGGCCATCCGCTCGTGGTGCGGGCTATGCCCAACACCCCGGCTATGCTCGGCATGGGCATTACCGGCTTCACCGCAGCCAAAGAAGTTGACATGGCAAGCCTGCGCCGGGTCGAAAATCTGATTAATGCCACGGGCCGGTCGATTTTCTTAGAAGACGAGGCTATGCTCGACGCCGTAACGGCCCTAAGCGGCTCCGGCCCGGCTTATTTTTACTACGTCGTGAAAGCAATGGTCGAAGCCGGGCAACAGATGGGCTTCGACGCGGGCGTATCGTCCCTGTTGGTCAAGCAAACTATGCTCGGCGCGTATCACCTCATTAATAACGCCGATAAATCGCTGGACGATCTTATCAAGGCTGTGGCGTCAAAAGGTGGCACCACTGAGGCCGCCCTTCGCACGTTTGAGTCGGGTGGACTGTCGGATACGCTCATCGCCGGTATCAAAGCCGCCCAAACGCGGGCAACCGAGCTGTCGAAGGGGTGATGTGAAGCCGAAGTTGGAGATTCGGCTTCACATCATACACCTGTATAACTAAACGGCGTAATGGCCCGCAATTCCTGCTTCACCGAATCAGACACGTCTAACCCGTCGATAAAGGTTTGGATGGTTTGCTCGGTGATTTTTTCGTTGGTGCGGGTCAAAGCTTTCAGGGCTTCGTAAGGCTGTGGATAGCCTTCGCGCCGGAGAATGGTCTGGATTCCCTCGGCCACAACCGCCCAGTTGTCTTCGAGATCGGCACGAATAGCGGCCTCGTTCAGCTCAAGCTTATCTATGCCTTTCAGCAACGACTTCAGAGCAATAACCGAATGCGCAAACGGTACGCCGAGACTGCGTAAAACGGTTGAGTCGGTCAGGTCGCGCTGGAGCCGTGAAATAGGTAGTTTAGCTGATAAATGCTCGAACAGCGCGTTGGCAATGCCGAGGTTACCTTCCGAATTCTCGAAATCAATAGGGTTCACTTTGTGCGGCATGGCCGACGAACCTACTTCGCCCGCTTTCAGTTTCTGCTTGAAATAATTCATCGACACATACGTCCACACGTCGCGGTCGAAGTCAATCAGAATGGTGTTTAGCCGTTTGAAGGCGTCGAGCGTGGCTGCCAGCATGTCATAATGCTCAATCTGGGTGGTGAACTGACTCCGTACCATGCCGAGACGTTGCACGAAGTTGTCACCAAATTTTTTCCAGTCTTCGTTCGGATAAGCCACGGCGTGGGCATTGAAATTGCCCGTTGCCCCACCAAATTTTGCTGCCGTTGGCACGGCGTCTAACAGCAATAGCTGCTTTTCGATACGCTCTACAAACACCTGAATCTCTTTGCCCAAGCGCGTGGGCGATGCCGGTTGGCCGTGTGTCCGGGCCAGCATAGATACGTTTGCCCACTGTTCGGCCAGTTGTTGCAAACGCACCTGCACCTGCCGGTACAATGGCACAATTTCAACGTCCATCGCTTCGCGCAGAGACAACGGAATGGCCGTGTTGTTGACATCCTGCGATGTTAGGCCGAAATGAATAAACTCCAGAAATGGCTCAACCGGCGATCCGTTCAGCTTTTCTTTGATAAAATACTCAACGGCCTTAACGTCGTGATTGGTCGTTTTCTCGATTTCTTTGATCCGCAGCGCGTCGGCTTCAGAGAATTGCCCGTACAATGCCCGCAAAGCCGGAAACCGCGCCGACTCAACGCCCGCCAATTGTGGTACGGGCCACTCGCAGAGCGCGATGAAATACTCGATTTCGATACGAACCCGGTAGCGAATCAGGCCGAATTCGGAAAAGTAGGGAGCCAATGCCTCAACCTGACGACGATAGCGGCCATCGACGGGCGAAATGGCCGTAAGAGCAGACAAATTCATAGATTATTCTAAAACGCAAAGGTACAACTTCAGTCCGCTTTGCCACGCCCTATTTCCTCTGCCAGTTTTACCGTTAACCGTCAGCTACTGCCCGACGGAACGCTGTTGGTTTCCTACCAACCCCCACTTAGTAAAACAAGCACCTTTCACCGCCTGACACCCGGCCCGGCCCGGCTCTCTTGCGACTGCGGTTGTGATTGATTATTGATTTGGTGTGAGGGGTTATATTTACTTCGATTTTACTCAAGACATGAAAAAAATACTTTTCGTAATTTTCTATTGCTGGTTAGTCGGACCAGCGAGTGCCCAGACTGGGCTTTTCAATAAATCCATCCGCGTAGCAGGAGACCTGATAAACGATAGTCAGGATAAGAATGGAAAGTTCACCGGAGTAAGATATTCCCTAATCTACTCGAAACAAGTGTGGACGGATAGGTGGAATGTAGAGAGCGGAATAAGTTACATCAACTATTACTCTCTTCAGCAGTTTGAACCATATTCATATTTTTTCAAAGGCGATCACGCTCAACGTGTTTCGGCTGACTTCACCATCTTCTACGGTCTCTTAAAAAGTAAGCGACTTACATTTAAAATTGGCGCAGGGCCATCTATATGGTATCAACGAAACGGTGCCGTGAGAGACTTAACAGGGCATGTCAATGGCTCTCAGGTTCAGTATGTTACATTTGACAGGACATATACCAACGAAGCGGGCATAAGTATAAACATCGGTAGTGGCGTTGATTATAAAGTAGCTCCAAGAGTAGAACTTGGCATACGAGCAGGTATCATCGGCGACGTAACGAACCGATATGGTTATAGCGCGCTCATAGGTACGCTCACCGCTTTAGGCGCACAGGTTAGCTACCGCTTCTAAACGACACTCAAACAATGCCGCAACGCCTGTGGTGGGCGTTGCGGCATTACCAATCAAAACGGATTCAAATACACCCCTACCCCAATCCACGAGGTTTGCTGCTGCTCAAACTGACTGTATGGCCGGAAACCGGAATAGCCTTCGAGCAAAAACGTGATGTTGTTTTGTGTGCGGCCTACCTCTACGCCGATACCGCCGTGAATGCCGGGCCGGAAGTCGGTTTGCTGCCAGAATTTCACGTCGACTCCGCCAACCAGCCGGGCCGCCCGCTCCGACGTTTTTCTGTAGAACGTACCAATCTGGGCACTCAGGCGTTCGCGCTCTTCGCGTTTGCGTAGCCCAATACCTAAGCCGCCATAGACACGCCAATCGCCCACCATGCGCGAGTAGGTGGCATCGAGTACTTCGTAATTGACCGGATTGGGCGAAGGAGCCGTAATACGATTGCGGTAGATGAAATCATCGCCGAGGTGTGCCGACAGGTGGTACACCCGAAAACGCCAGTTGTGCATACCCCGCCGAACGTTATAAATAATGCTGACTTTATAGTCATTGTTCATAATCTGCCGACGCTGCCGCCCTTTGTCGGCATCCCAATAGACTTCAAACTGCGTAAACGATGCCAGATCGAGTACCAGTTCTTCTGAGCGACCGGGCGCGGTAGTTCGGCGGTAGAACGGCTTCGCAAAGCCAAACGCAAACGGCACAATGCTGCCTTTATATTTCTGACCCTCTGTGTAGTACACGGGTAGAACACTGCCGTAGGTCTGCGCTTCGAGCGGATCGAGCAAAATTGGATCGAACAGATGACCTTTCGGTAAAAACTCGTGTTTCGGGCGAGTCACAACGGCGGGTTCGCTGGCGACGGTGGCAGGGGCTACCGACACGCTATCGACTGTTTTGGCCGGGCGTTGCTTTTTTTCGCGCTTTGGGCGTTCGGCTTTTACAGCGGGTGGGGCTGCTTCTACCGGTGTTGGAGCCGTTTTCACGGGTTCTGTTACTACAGGTAGCGTAGCAGGGGCCGGTGGTGCTGGTTCAGCGGGCGTTTCTTTCCGGCGTTTCTCCCGTTTTTCTTTACGCGATGGCTCAGCAGGAGCCGATTTGGCCGTAGTTGGGGCTTCCACTGCGGTTGGCGCAGGGGTCACGGTGGGTTGCGGTGCGCTGGTTGTTTGCTTAGGTGGTTCCGGCTCTTTGCCTGCTCTTTTGGCCTGACGCTGCCGTTCTTTTTCGGCTTGCCGCGCTTCGTATTCGCGTTGTTTCTGCGCCCACTCGGCCCGGATCTGCCGTTCGCGCTGAACTTCGCGTTCTACTTTTTCTTTCTGCCGCTGCTCGGCGGGGGTCAGGGTGCGGGCGGCTGGAGCCGTAGTTTTGGGTTGTTGTGCAAGGGCTGTTGTGCCGGTTATTCCAAGCAGAAGCAACGTTAGTAGCGGGTGTTTCATAAAAAGCCAGATAACTGAAACAGCAAAGAGCACAGCCGCAATGGCTATGCCCTTACCAAATGCTATTTCTTCAATGCAGCGTAATGTTTATAAAAATAGGGGATTGTTTCGATGCCTTTGTAGAAGTTGAACAGGCCGTAGCTTTCATTGGGCGAGTGCAGCGCGTCGGAGTCTAACCCAAAACCCATCAGAATGGATTTGATACCTAACTCACGCTCAAACAAAGCCACAATCGGAATGCTGCCTCCGCCCCGCGTTGGAATGGGTTTCTTACCCCAGGCTTCTTCAAACGCCCGGCTGGCGGCTTCAAACTCCACCGAATCGGTCGGCGTCACATAGGGTAATCCACCATGATGTGGCTTCACCACTACCGATACGCCCGCCGGAGCAATGGCTTTAAAATGGTTGGTAAACAACTCCGTAATTTCATCGGGCGTTTGGTTAGGTACTAAACGCATACTGATTTTGGCCGATGCTTTCGAGGGTAGCACCGTCTTGGCTCCTTCGCCCGTGTAGCCGCCCCAGATGCCGTTTGCGTCGAGCGTGGGCCGGATGCTGGTGCGCTCGTTGGTCGAGTAACCGGCTTCGCCCATTACATCGTTGATGCCGAGGTCGCGTTTGTATTCGTCCAGGTCGAACGGAGCTTTTGCCAGTTCGGCGCGGTCGGCATCGCTCAGGTCAATCACGTTGTCGTAAAAACCAGGAATAGTAATACGACCCTGATCGTCGTGGAGGCTGGCAATCATCTTCGCCAGCACATTGATCGGGTTTGCTACGCCCCCGCCATACACGCCCGAATGCAGATCACGGTTGGGGCCGGTCACTTCCACTTCCACATACGACAACCCCCGCAAGCCCGCTTCGAGCGAAGGGGTTTCGTTCGATATAATGCTCGTATCAGAAATCAGAATTACGTCGGCCTGTAGCATGTCGCGGTGTTCGGCCACAAACGTGCCGAGGTGGTCGGAGCCGACTTCTTCTTCCCCTTCAATCATCACCTTCACATTGCAGGGCAGGCCGTCGGTTGCGCCCATCATCTCAAGGGCTTTGATGTGCATATAAAACTGCCCCTTGTCGTCGCAGGCTCCGCGTGCGTATATGCGCTCGTTGCGGATGGTTGGCTCAAACGGGGGAGTATGCCAGAGTTCGTAAGGGTCGGCGGGCTGAACGTCGTAGTGACCATAGACCAGGACCGTTGGGCGGGCAGGGTCAATTAGTTTTTCGGCGTACACGATGGGATGCCCGGCGGTTTCAAACAGTTGAGCATTGTCTAAACCTGCCGCCGTCAATTTATCGCGGACAAACTCAGCCGCCCGCCGGACGTCGTTTTTGAAGGAAGAATCGGCGGATACCGATGGAATGCGTAACAGGTCGAGCAGTTCATCGAGAAACCGCTGCTTATGTTCGGTAAGATACGTTGTTGACATAGAGGACTGACCCGGTCAAAAAAGTTGCCCCGAAGTTACGTAGTTTTCGCGCAACGACAGGGCAAAGAGCTTTATGATATGATTTTGTAGCTCAGTTTCTTTTCTTTCGGAGCCGAATCAGCACCGTTCGACTTTCCTGCCCACGCAACAGCCGACCGATGTTTTTCTGGTGGGTAAGCACAACCATCAGAAAAATAACAAAGCCGAACGCAATGAGCAGGGGCGGTTCTTTTTCGCCGAAAACGCGCAGCAGCAGCAGCACCGGAAAGGCGAGTGCTGCCATAATCGACCCTAACGAAACGTATTGTGAGGCAATGACCACCAGCAGAAAAACAGCGATGCAAAGCACGGCCACTTCGGGGTGAATTGCCAGCACCATACCTAACAGCGAGGCTACACCTTTTCCGCCTTTAAAGTTGGCAAAGACTGGATACAAATGGCCGATAACAGCAATCAGGCCAAAAACGATTTTGAACGTTAGAATTTCGTTGGTCGTGATGACGTCAAAGTTCCAGAGCAGGGTCGATAAAATAGCGGCTGTGTAACCCTTCAGCACATCAACCAGCATAACCACTGTGCCAGCGCGTTTACCCAACGTGCGAAACGTGTTGGTAGCACCAGCATTGCCGCTACCATACTGCCGAATGTCGATACCAAAAAATCCCTGTCCATACCAAACGGCGGTCGGGATTGACCCAAGTAGATAAGCCACTACTGCCGTTACGCAAATCAGAAGTACGTTCATTAACGAAATCAGAAGGAGTATTCAGTAAAAGAGAGACTGTATTGCAGATTCACTACTCAATTTCACAGTCATGTAACTGTAAAATTAATTTATGTTTGGCAACTTCGCAATTTATTTATCTCAAAAACCACTCGGCACGAGGGCAATTTTTGTCCATTTTACTTCCCTCCTACCACCACTTCAAGCAGTTCATCGTCACCCAAATACTTGTTGGCAGCTTGTAGTATGTCATCGGGCGTTACGGCGCGGATGTTGTTGATGTACGTCGTCAAAAAATCAGTAGGCAGGCCATCGAGGAGGATTACCTTGTAGCGGTCGGCAATTTCAAACGGTGTGTTCAACGACCCAACAAATTCGCCTGCCATGAAATTCTGTACGGTTTGCAGTTCGTCGGCAGTTACGGGTTCGGTTTGTAAAACCTGTATTTCCTTTCGAATCTCATCGAGTGTTTGTTGGGTGTTCTCTTTTTTCACGTCGGTGCCGATCAGCAGATAGCCATCATGCCGAAACGAGGGCATATTCGACGAAATACCGTAGGTAAAACCTTTGTCTTCCCGAATATTTTTCATCAGCCGTGAGCCGAAGTAGCCGCCTAACAACTCATTAGTAACCAGCATTTTAAAAAAATCGGGATGCGAACGTGTAAAGAGCCGACGCCCCAGCCGAATCGTTGACTGTACGCTTGCCGGCTTCGCAGCCAACACGGGCGATTTATCATTTTTCGCCATTGAACCGGCAAAACCCGACAATTCATCCGGGCGTACAGGTAATTGACCAAGCGTTTGATCGATTAGCGCAATATCGGTTTCGCTGACATCGCCCGATAAAATAAGCTGGAATGGACGGTTACGAATAACGCGCTCGTAGAAATCCGCAATATCGGTGCGGCTGATGGCTTCGATAGCTTCGGGCTGCTGACTCCGTCCGTAAGGATGAGCCGTTCCGAACAGTTTTTCACGGAATAGTATCCCGGCCAGATAGGCATTTTTCTCGAAATTGACTCGCAGGTTTTGTAAGGTGATATTACGCAGATCGTCTAACTCTTTCTCCGGAAACGTTGGTTCGGTAAGCAACTCACGAAGCATCGGCAGTACTTCTGGCAGAAAGCGGGTCAGGCAGTAGACAACAAGGCTGGCCCGGTCGGGGCCGCTGTTAAGTTCTAAGAATGCGCCGTAGCGGTCGAAATATTCACTAATCTGGGCTGATGACCGGCTTGAGGTGCCTTCGGCCAGCATTTTTACGGCAAAAAAAGCACTGGCGGGCGTTGTTTCATACCATGTGCCCGCATCAAATATACATTCGAGCCGCATCACCGGTTGGTGAGCCACTGTAATGCGGTGAATAGGAACGCCATTCGTTAGTGAGGTGGCCTGAACAGCGGGCAACCGCACGTCATGAATAGCCTGAAAAGAGGGCGATTGGGTTCTGTCGAGAATCATATTGGTGCTTTAAAAGCGAACGAGTGAAAGCGCGAGCGAGTAAACTGCTTCTACTCACTCGCGCTTTCACTCGTTCGCCTATTGATTTATTCTTCGCTGACGTCGTCTTCGCTGAAGATACGGTTCGCACTATTGAGGTTAATCAGCAACGAAATTCGGAATGTCTGCGCGAGCGGATTTCCCTGCCGCACAGGCAGCAGATATGAGAAATCTACGCCGAATTTCTGCTGAAGCCGCAAGCCAACGCCCGTTGTCAGGTATTTGCGCCCTCCTTTATCTGCCGACTCATGGAAGTACCCGACACGAGCGGCAAATTGCTCGTTATACCAGTATTCGATACCGGTTGAAATGGTAAACTCTTTTAGTTCTTCGCTTAATCCGCCCGGCGCATCGGCAAACGAACCGAAAACCGAACTGAAGTAATTTTTATTGTTGTTCACATTAGTCAACTGTCCATTTACAACCTGCAAATTGGGCGTAGGCACCATCAGTTTGTTCACGTCAACCAGAAAGTTGAATTTGTTGTACTGATCGGTGTAATAGGTCAACGCGGTTCCCAGGCGCAGGTTGGTTGGGATGAAATACCGGTCGATACCGCCGTAGTTGATTCGCCCGCCGAGGTTAGAAATCATACCACCAAAAGCCCAGCCCAAACCACGACCGGTTGAGCGATCACGCACTTCGTTCTGGTAGAACGCGCTAATGTCGGCAGCAGCGGTCGAACCGGGCTGCAAACCGGGCGATGATGAACCTGATGCCAGATTGGAGTTCAGGTACTTGAGGTTTACACCGAGCGAAAAGTTCTGCGACAACCGTTGCACAAACGAGCCGGTAAACGCATACTCTCGGGAGTTGAACGATCCGGCCTGTACGCCCGTTGCGGTCGTAAAGTCGACCGTCCCCAGGTCGAAATACATCATCGATGCACCTACAACCGAGTTTTTACCTACTTTGGTATACCCTCCCAGATACGTATAATACATATCACCGATCAGTTCGCGCAGCCAGGGGGTATAGGAAATAGCCAACCCTTTATCCTGTTTGGCAAATACTAACTTCGATGGGTTCCAGAACAGCGCGTTGGCATCGGCATCGCCCAGGGCTACGCCCGCATCACCCAGTGCCCCCGAACGCGCATCGGGCGTAAAATTCAGAAAGGGCACCGACGAAGTGGGTACACGCAGCGTGAGTGCCTGACCATTGAGGGCAGTCACACTGGATGGAGGAGTGCTTTGTGCGAGAACGGCGAGTGGGAAGAAACTGATTACACCGAGAAGAACACGGGAAAAATTGCGCTTCATAAAGAATGTGTTGGTCAACGACAGCAACAGATTGGGGTGAGAATGGCAGTCGTGTGCGGTCAAAATTACGACGAAAGGTTGGATTATGTGGGTAATTGGGTCGAGTTTCTGTGTTTCAATCGTTTTTTGTCGGTTTACTTACTGAGTAGAACCCGGCTGCTAACCGTTGCCGAAGCTCCGTCGGCGGCTGACCGAATCTGTAGTCGAATCAGATATTGCCCATTCGGAACAGCCTGCCCGGTGTCGGTTTGGCCGTTCCAGCTTCCTACCGGTATGGTAGCCGTACAGCCCGTACATTGGCCCGGCTGCTGACTTATGAGCCGCCCCATCACATCAAAAACCTCAAGTGTCCAGTCGAGCGGTTCATCGGTCCGATTCAGTTCAGCGGTCAGCGTTGATTCGCTCGTGATTGGGTTCGGCCTTGCCTGTAGATTTAACAGAGCCAAACCTGGTTGTTCAGAAACTATTATGGTCAACGCCTTCTCGACTGAATTATTGTTAATATCCCAGGCTTTGACCCGCAGTTGATACATACCCGGCGTCAGATTGCGAAACGTATAAGTGGCTTCTCCCTGCCGCCCGTCGGTGCCTTTCGCTACGTAAGCGTCGTTCAGAACAACCGGTATCTGCTCATTCAGCCGCCCTGTCAGCTCATGCCCTAACCCCGACCGAGCGGTATTTATACCCTTATCGTCGCTTAGCTGAACCCGGATGGTTACGTCAGGCCCGGCCACGCGAACAGCTTCGCCATCAGCGGTACTACCCGCTACTAATAAAGTCATGGATGGCGGCTGATTGTCAACTGCATCCGCAAAAATGCTGCCACCAATCAGCAACCCGTCATAATTTCCTGACGCATTCAGCAAACTATCAGACCGCACGGCGTAGGCATATAGTTTGCCGGGGCCAACTGTGTAGTTAATATCTTTGGGCAACGTAAACCGCACCGAGAAACGCCCTTCCTGCACGGGTACCTGTCCTGAAAAAACGGTACTCGTAAACGCCATATACGTCATTTTCGGACTTGTAGCATCGGCTCCCAGCGTACTTTGTGTAGTAGCTTTATCGAATAGCGTTAGCCTGACTGTACCCGAGAAATTCGCTAATCGTTGATTACTATGGCGGATTTCGCCCGATAGCTGAACCGTCTGTAAAGCCCGCAGCGTATCGGGCCGGGCCGGGTCGAGGTTTCGCCCATCGATTTGGGTTAGTACGACCTGCGCCTGCGGGTAAGCCAGCCGCAGGGATGGGTCGCCGAGCAAGGCGAAATTTCGATTGACCGGTCCGCTCAAACTGTTATTTTTCGTCAGTCGCATCACATCGCCCAATCGCGGCATCTGCCCATCGATAGGCGTGAATGCAGCGCCGTAGAAGGCTTCGTTCAGCAACAGATTCGTATTCGCATAAACCGGGCGCGTGGTTGTCAATAACCCAATGGCACCGCCTGTGCGGCTCAACAACGCTAACTCTGCGCCTGAGCTGACGTTCGGATCATCGTATCGCCCAAACTCACAAGTTGCTGTAATCCAAAGGGGTAAACGCTGATTTCGCCAGGAAAGAATGTCTTGTAGCGTAACGATCTGTTCATCGGCCAAATCAAGAATGCCGCCATGACCGCTATAGTTGATAATCAGCCGACCATCGATCATAGCCCGATTTATTCGCTGGTTTACCAAAGGAGCTTTCTGCCCATTCGGCGTATTTTCCTGCTGGAAGCTGTCTAAAAAAACGCGTTCGGTGCGGTAGGCGGGGCTTTTACGTTCTACGGCAGAGGCCAACTGATCGGCGTCGCGCTGGTGAATGTTATAGTCGCCATCGTCGCCAATCAGCATAACGCGCGTTTGCCAGTCACCTGCCAAAGCCGGGTCCGAACTATACCGGATAAGTTTATCTACTACCGTTCGGGCTTCTTCAATCGATTTAACCGGCAATCGGCCCACGCCAATATCCATACGTTCATCGCCTGCATACGTCTCAATCCATTCGCCCTCGTTCGGGTCCATAAAACCGAAATAATCGTCTGACGAATAACTTAACACAGGATGTAACGACTCGCGGCTTTCGTAGACAGGCACAAAATTCGTCATCTGTGTCCGACTGCTCTGCCTGACAATATTTCGGTAGTCGAATGTGGCATCGCCAAATAGCAGCAGGTAACGCAACTGACCAGGCTGTTTCAGATAAAAATACCGGGCTGCGTCGCGAATAGCTGTCGGATCGGGCTGACCGGAGCCAAATTCATTGACTACTTCGGTGGTCGTTACAACCAAAACCGACAATTTATCGTGTTCCTGCCGGAAGCGGGCCAGCCGTTCGGCCTGTACCCGAAACGCAGCGGGCGTAACGATTAGCAGATTTGGCGCATCCTGACCGCGAACATTCTGATTCCGAAGCCCAGCCAGCGACACAGGCGTTTTGACCTGTGCATCGGTAAACAGGAAATAATCCCCGCTTTGTGGAGCCGACCAAGCCGCTTCGTTAGTAGCCGACAGCGTATAGTTTTGTAGCGTTGGCACGAGTGGGTTTGTGACATTCCAAATACGTAACGCATTGGTAGCCTGCCGTATAACATACTGCCCGGCAACTAATCGGCGTAGCCAGACTGGCTGCTCGTATTGCCGGAGTTCGCGATTAATCTGGATTCCCAGAAAATCTACATACCCCTGCGCCGAAAACAGGCCATTTTTTCGATACGTCAGCGTCAATCGAAGTAAATTATTCGTCGTTGTCAGCCTTGTAACGAACGTATCAGTCCGAGTAATCCCCTGATAGTCATATTGGTATCCCGAAATAGCGGACATTGGCATTGTACCAATCAACTGTTCATTGACCTGCAACCGAAACAGCGTTGGTATGGTTGCCCCGGCCACAACCGACGCTGTTAGCCGAACAGGCGTATTAGCAACCATACCGGGCACCTCGAACGGCACGGTCAGCGTGGTATCAGTTGTCAGGTACTCGCCCAGCCACGCCCGGCCCGACCGTACACCCGGCACTTTCACCAAATCGCGTTCGTGGTATTGATAATCGTCGAAAGTCGTAACAGTTGGCGTAGCTGTCAGCGCACCGACAGGCCGTTCGGCTATCCGCAAACCAGGTGCCGGGCCAATCGTCAGAAAATAAAAGGTGGTATCACTATATGGGTTGATTTGATGTACGAACCGCCGGGTTGTTGAATCGTAGCGAACAGTTCCCGGACTTTGTCCAAAAAACAGTAGGGCATCGCCCGTATCGAAACGGCCATCGGCCTCGCCCGTAACCTGAATAGCGTTTTCGAGCAAGTCAGCAGGACGTGGAGTGCTATTACGCTGCGGTAACGTAGCTCCACCATTGCCATACAGTCGGAGCCGACGCGGGTCGGCACTGGCAAAGGCGGGGTTGAGCCGCGACAGCGTAGCCTGGTCGAGCCGGTACACGCCCGATTCGGTCACGCCAATTTTCACCCAACTACCCTCCCGCAAAACAGACTGCGCCAGAGCGGAATGAATGCTGAGGAGAGAAAAGTAGAAAATGGTAAATACAGAAATACCAACGGCTTTAAGACGTCGCCGACTGTAATTTCCACCTATCAACCATTTTCCATTTTTCATCATTCGTTAGTTTTTAACCTCAACCACCGCATGTGCCAGAATAGCGTAGGATCGCCCGGAGCCAATTTCTTTACAAACGACGCGGGTCCGGCGCATCGTACCGCGCACAAACGTCTTTTTCGCCAACTGAAAGGATGTGCCTTCGGGCAAATCGCCGAGTGTGGTTTGTTTATGAGCTAATTCAACGAGTGGCTGCCGGTCTGCCAGTCGCAAGGCACTAATTAGAGCCGGGTGAGCCGCCGTAGTTGCGGCTGGTTTTTGCATGTACCGAATCAGCGGATTCAGAATAGAGACGGGGAAAACGGCTTCGGTCAGCAGCGGTTGCATGAGCCGCTGAAAAGCCGTCTGCCAAACGTTGCCATGCGGCCTGGTACGCAACGGTCTACCCAATCGCCGGTAATTTCGATACACATCGGCATGAGCCACTTCGTGGATGTACGTTATCAGAAAGGCATATGGATTTAAATCGGCATTAACCGTAATCTGTATTTGTCCGGTTGGAAGCGTCCTGAAATCGCCAAATCGTGACCGTCGCGGCTTCACTACCCGAAACACGAAGTCATATTGTTGCCAAAGCTGCTGACAATAAGGAATAGAACGAGATGGAAAGTATTTTTGAAACGAATCTGCCACGGTATAAAAAGGAAAAAGCCCTATAAAAATAGAGCTTTTTCGTAAAATCGTAGCGGGAAGCAACTTACTTCGTCGCGCTGTCGGCAACAGCCGTAGCAGCTGAATCCACCGTAACGGCAGCCGAATCAACAGCCATCGTGGTGGTGTCGGTAGCCATAGCAGCCGTTGAATCAACAGCAGCTTCTTCCGTTTTTGGTTTGCTCTGGCAAGCAGCGAATGTTAGCATGCTGCTAACGAACAGGAGTGCGAATACTTTTTTCATTGCCCTTTGTCGGTGGTATTTTTATAATTCCGCTGCAAATATAGTTTTTTTTAAAACAATGCAACGCATACCGCTTCAGCTTTTGAACCGAGGGGATCTTCCTTAAAAAAAGACAATTCTATTTGGTACTTATACAAGAATAATTATCACAGAGACTCATTATCGTCGGACTTGGTAGACCGGGAGCGCAGTTTGTCATACATCCCTGTACTTCTAAACGTTAATAGCTTGTGTCCGAAATAGTTGGCGAGAAAGCTAAGCCCCATACCAACAACGTGTGAGCCTTTCTCACGCCAGAATGGTTTAAGCATTGGAAATAGCGGGTTAGCCACAAACTCGAGCGTTAATTTGGAAACGCCGACCTGAACGGCCAGGGCAATCAAGGCAATGATGAGAAATTTAATGGCTTCCCGACCCGTATTTCCGGTTTTACCCGCCGAGAAGGCGAATCGCTTCGTGGGGATGAAGCTAACCACTGTTGCCGTCAGATAGCCCAGAAGAACGCTTGTACCGAATTCAGCCCCAGCACGCCGGTAAAAAATCTGTGAAATAAAATTAACCGACGCACCCAACAGAGCAGTCAGAAAAAAGGAGAAAAAGCTTTTTTTGTATTCCCTGTATTTGGGCTGTTCAATACTGCTCACGTTCACGGACTTCCCTGCGAAACGATGGTTAGAGTCGTTTCAATGACAAAATTAGTTAATTCAACATGCGGTAGTCCCTGAGATGCTTAATTAACTGAGTAAGCGGTTCGTTTATTCAGGTTGCAAATCAGAACAGGTTCTGAAGAAGCCCAGGCATTACGCCCAAACCTAACGTTACTACGGTGGCAATCACCAGCACATATCGATAAACGGGCGAAACTTGAATTGGTTCGACAGCACCGTCGCGGAAATACATGGCAATGATAACACGGAAGTAGTAATAGATACCCACTGCCGACATCAGCACAGCTACCACCAGCAGCCAGATTTGCCCTCGTTCGGCGGCTGTTGAGAACATATAAAATTTACCCCAAAAGCCCGCCGTCAGCGGTATACCGGCCAGCGATAGCATCGACACCGCCATAGCAAAACCCAGCAAAGGGTTCTGTCGGGCCAGCCCATTGAACGAGTCGAAACTTTCGGCCACAACGCCTTCGCCCGATAACGTTTGGGTACTGCGTTGCTGCGCTACGAGTAAAAGCACGGCGAAGGCAGAAATTGTAGCCACTGAGTACGCCAGCGAGTAGAACACGATAGCCTGTTTGGTCTGAGTCCCCAACGCGGCCAGGCCAATGAGCAAATAGCCCGCATGCGATATGCTCGAATAGGCCATCATCCGCTTAAAGCTATTTTGATATACCGCCGTAATGTTACCGGCAATGAGTGTCAGGGCCGTGATGCCAGCCAGAATAGCCCACCAGAAACCATATACCTGACTGAACGAAACAGACAACAGCTTGAACAGTGCCGCAAAACCAGCCGTTTTCACTACGGTCGACATAAATGCCGTGAAAATGGTTGGCGCACCGTCATAAACATCGGGCGTCCAGAAATGGAACGGGGCCGCCGATACTTTAAACAATAGGCCAATCAGCAGCATCAGCAGACCCACATACATCAGCAACGACAGGCCCGCTTGCGGATTAGCCGCATAGCCTGCAATACCGGCCAGCGTAAATGAGCCGGTGGAGCCGTAGATGAGCGCCATGCCGAAAAGTAGAATGCCAGTGGCAAAGCAGCCCATCAAAAAATACTTCAACGCGGCTTCATTGGAGCGCAGATTTCGCTTGTCGCTACCTGTTAGCACATACATGGCTACCGACAGAATTTCGACGCCTACAAATAGCATAATCAGGTTCTCGAATCCGGCCATCATGATGCCACCGACCAGCGAGAACAGCATAATGGCGTAATATTCAGCCGGTTGGGCTTCTTCATCTTCTGCAAATCGACTCGATAAGGCTACTACCAAAAACGCCGACCCCAGCATAATAGCCGTAAAAACCATTGTCAGGTTATCGGTGCGAAGCATTCCGTTGAAATACAGATACGCTTTATTCCAGTCGTAGAAATTAGCGGCCAGTGCCAGCAGCAGCGACAACAGTGCAGCGGGCAGCAACAGCGTTCTTGACTTCTGAAAGCCCAGAAAGAGTAATGCAATACCTAAAACCGATAGCAGAACGATGGGTAACATAGTACGATGTTATTTCAGGGACACTGCCGTAGTTCCAATGTATTTCATCAGATTGGCAACGGCGGGTTCAGTAACTTTTAAAAACGTTTGCGGATATATGCCCATCCAGAATACCATTACCACTAACGGCACAAACACTAAGCTTTCCGACAGCGTCAGATCGGCAAAGTTCGTAGTACGCGACGACGGTGTGCCAAACATGCTTTTCTGGAACATACGGAGCATGTATACCGCCCCGAAAATGATGGTAAATCCAGCCGCCAGCCCAATGTAGTGATTGTAGGTATATACACCGTGTAGCAGCAGAAACTCGCCTACAAAACCATTGGTAAGCGGCAAAGCCACACTACCCAACAGCATAATCATGAAGAAAACCGTCAGCTTGGGCGTTGTTTTCGTGATGCCGCCAAGCTGATCGAGCTGATGAGTTTGGGTGCGGGCAAAAATGGCATCGGCTACGAAGAACATGCCAACCACGTTGACGCCGTGAGCGAGCATCTGAATCAATGCCCCTTGCATCCCGGTTTCGGTTTGCGAAAAGACGCCAGCCGCCATCAGCCCCACGTGCGAAAACGACGAATAGGCAATCAGTCGCTTCATGTCGCGCTGCCGAATAGCGATGATCGAGCCATACACAATGCCGATTACCGACAGCACGATGGCTGTGCGGCCCCAGGCTTCTACACCCAATGGCACAACCGGTAAAATAAACCGAATCAGGCCATATACGCCCATTTTCAGCATTACGCCAGCCAGTAGCATCGTTGCTGGCGTTGGCGATTCTACGTATGTATCGGGTTGCCACGTATGGAATGGGAACACGGGCATCTTGATGGCAAATGCAATGAAAAACGCCCAGAACACCCACGATTGTGCTTCAGGCGTTAGCTTCAGCCTGTAAAAATCAGTAATGTTCGCTGTATGATGCCCATCAACCAGCGGGGTTTGATAATACAGATACACCAGCGCAACCAGCATGAACAGGCTACCGAAAATGGTGTATATAAAAAACTTGAACGTAACCGGCACGCGATTCTCACCCCCCCACATGGCCGCAAGAAAATAAATAGGAATCAGCGCAGCCTCGAAAAAGAAGTAGAACAGAAACGCGTCGCGGGCTGTAAAAACGCCCATTAGCGCGGCCTGCATATACAGCATGAGTGCGTAAAACAGGGCCGGGCGCGAATACGACCGCTCGAAGGTTGACAGTACAATTAAGGGTACGACTAATCCTGTCAGCAAAACCAGCAGCACACTGATTCCATCGATGCCGCCACTCAATCGAATACCCAACGAGCTAATCCAGGCGTAGTCGTAGCCAAACTGAGAGGTAGCATCGGGCTTAAATTGAACAAACACGGCTACAGCATACACTAACTCAACGAGTGCGGCCACTAAAGCAGCCTGTTTCACACGCTCGCCCTTAATCAACAAAATCAGCGATGCCGCTACGACGGGATAGAGAATGAGGAATATGGTTTGCATATCAGAAGCGTACAAAGAACCGAAGGGCGAAAATGAGTACGATGCTTACGACCATCGCCAGCACATAAAAACCAATAGAACCGTTTTGCAGCCGCCGAAGCTGCCCAGCCCCCTGCCGAACCAGCCAGGCCACGCCATTCACAACACCATCGACCAGCATTTCGCCAAAGCTATACAAGGCGTCGCCAATACCGCGAACGGGCCGAACGATGATCGTGTCGTAGAGTTCGTCGATGTAGTATTTATTGTACACAACCTGCTCAGGCAGCGAACGCTCGGCATTTTCGGGAGCCGGAACAGCACCACGACTGACGTACATAACATAAGCCAGCACCAACGACAGCAGTGCCACGCCTGCCGACACCGCCATCAGCGTATATTCGGTGCTGTGATCGAGTGTTAGTTCCAGAGCGGCTGCGTTCACCTGTTTGGAACCGGCAAAAATGGGTTCTAAGAAATGGTGCAGCCAGCCACCACCGGGCAGATTCATGCCCCCACCAATAGCCGACAATATCGCCAGAACAACCAACGGCGCGGTCATGGTTGACGGCGACTCGTGCAGGTGGTGTCGCTGCTCCTCCGTACCCCGGAACTCGCCGAAGAACGTCAGGAACAGCAGCCGGAACATGTAGAATGAGGTCAGGGCAGAGCCTAATAGGCCCAATGCCCACAGCACTTTGTTGTGCACAAACACGTGTGCCAGAATTTCATCTTTCGAGAAGAAACCCGCAAACGGCGGCAAGCCCGAAATGGCAATTGTGCCGATCAAAAACGTAATAAACGTGATGGGTAGAGCCTTCCGCAAGCCGCCCATTTTTCGAATATCCTGCTCGTCGGACATTGCGTGAATCACGCTTCCCGCGCCAAGAAACAACAGGGCTTTGAAGAAGGCGTGTGTTACAACGTGAAACATGCCCGCCGTGTAGGCAGTGGCACTCAGACCCAGGAACATATATCCTAACTGCGACACGGTTGAGTAGGCCAGCACTTTCTTGATGTCGTTCTGCAACAAACCAATTGAAGCCGCCAGCAGTGCCGTAGCAATGGCGATCCCACCGATAATCTCCAGTGTCAGGGGCGAAAGCGTGTACAGCACGTTCGAGCGAATGACCATATAAATACCCGCCGTCACCATCGTTGCCGCGTGAATCAGGGCCGATACGGGCGTTGGCCCGGCCATCGCGTCGGGAAGCCACGTATAAAGCGGAATCTGCGCCGACTTGCCCATTGCGCCCACAAACAGCAGCAGCGTAATCAGCAGAATCGTGCTGTCGCCGATTTCTAAACTCGTTGCCTGTTTAAACACGTCGATATATTCAACCGTGCCAAACGTGTTGATAATCATGAAGATGCCGAGCAGAAAGCCGAGGTCGCCGATACGGTTCATGACGAAGGCTTTGCGGGCGGCATTATTGTAATTGGTATTCGTGTTCCAGAAGCCGATGAGCAGGTATGAGCACAGCCCCACGCCTTCCCAGCCGATAAACATGATGACGTAGTTCGACCCCATCACCAGCAGCAGCATGAAGAAAATGAACAGGTTCAGAAACGACATGAACTTGCCGAATCCTTCGTCGTGGTGCATGTAGCCGATGCTGTACAGATGAATCAGCAACCCCACGCCCGTTACAACCATCAGCATCAACAGGCTGAGTTGATCGATTTGAAACGAGAAGTTGATATGCAGATCGCCGACGCTTATCCAGTCGAACAGGTTAACGATGACTGGAGCCGTTTCGCCAGCCACCTGCGAATGGCCCAGAAAATAGCCAAACAGATAGCAAGTGATTAGAAACGAAGCAAAAACGGCAATAACCGCGATGGCACCAGCCGCACCTTTAGGTATGCGCCGGAAGCCAATACCGTTGATTAGAAACCCAATCAGCGGAAACAGGGGAATGAGTGCAGCGAGTAATTCGGGTTTCATACAGTTCTGTTTCAGGTTCAGGGCTCATCAGTCAAGGTTAGCTTTTGACAACGTTGAACGTAAACCCCGAACATCGAACAAGTTTACCACTTCAGTTTATTGAGCAGGCCCACGTCAATCGAGCGGGTATTTCGGTAAATCATCACAATAATTGCCAGCCCGACTGATACTTCGGCGGCAGCTACGGCCATGATGAAAAAGACGAATACCTGCCCCGCCGAGTCAGATCGGTACGACGAGAAAGCGATGAGAAGGAGATTCACAGCGTTGAGCATCAGCTCAACCGACATGAAAATGATGATGGCATTTCGCCGGGTCAGAACCCCGATGATGCCGATAACGAACAGTGCCGTACTGAGAATCAGGTAGTACGTAAGTGGTATTTGCTGAATAACCTCTGGTATAAGTACGTCCTGAGTGGGTTGCATAGGTGCCGGTTAATGGAAAGTGCCGCAAAGCTACTAATAATTTGTAATTGTGGAACGCGCTTTCGTGCCACCAAAACTACCAAATTACTTCCGTCCATTTACGTGGGTGAGCATTCGCAGCCGGATTTCGGTGAGTCGACGTTTGGTGTCGAGCGGAAACTCGCCTTTCAGCATCCAGTCGTAAAAAGCAGGTTCTTTTTGCAGAACGTCCAGTACGGGCCGGTCTTTGTGCTTACCAAAGTTGAAGACTTCAACGCCTTCGTTATTCAGAATGATGCGCCCGGCCAAGTCAACGTTTTTATTGGCGGTCAGGCTGTGCAACACATCCATATCGTTGTCGAAAACAACTTCCTGACCACTGTCTGAGCGGGTAACTTGTCCTTTGTAGCGTTGCACCTGTGCGTTTAGTACTTCGAGCGTGGCCAGCGTATCGGCTTCGGCTCCGTGTGCCCCTACGAGGTCTTTATCGCAGTAGAATTTGTAGGCCGCCGAGAGGTTACGCGGCTCCATGAGATGAAAAATGCGCTGCGCATCAAGAAGCCGCCGGTTTTTTACATCGAAATCAACGTTGGCCCGCAAAAACTCTTCGACCAGCAGCGGCACGTCGAACCGGTTGGAGTTGAACCCGGCCAGATCGCAACCTTCCAGAAACTGCGCCAGATTGCGGGCAACGGTTTTGAAGGGCGGAGCGTCTTTTACGTCGTCGTCATAGATGCCATGAATCAGGCTGGATTCGAGCGGAATCGGCATTCCCGGATTAACCCGCTGCGTTTTGCTGACAACCTCACCGCCCGGCATCGCTTTCATGATGCAGAGTTCGACGATGCGGTCTTTAGCCGTGTTAATGCCGGTTGTTTCGAGATCAAAAAAAGCGAGCGGCTTCCGAAGTACAAGTTGATGCGTCATAAACGCAAAGGTACGTGTAGAGACGCAAAATCTTGCGTCTCATCATGCGTCAGCCAAACCATTCACCCGAAAGAGACGCAAAATCACGACAGGGCTATCCAGCCAAAAGAGACGCAAAATCTTGCGTCTCTACTTTGAGGTTGCCATTACCATTTTGATGTTCAGTTTGGCACCAGTTTGCAGCACGTCGACCAAGTCCTGAACTGTCAGCGATTTATCGAACCGAACTACGACCGTTGGCTCGGCAATACCCGCCATGATGGTTTTCAGTTCGTTCTCCAGATTGGCCGGATCAACGGGCTTCTTGTCGATAAAATATTGCTTATTGCTATCCACCGAAAGCGTTACCTGCTTCTTGCTCAGTTGCTGCGACGATGCAGCTTTGGGCAACAACAGCTTGATTACGTTCGGGTTTGCTACCGTCGAAATGATGAGGAAGAATAACAGCAGAAAGAACATGATGTCGTTCAGCGACGAGGTCGCTACTTCGGCAGCAAATTTATTTTTACGTCGGAGTTTCATTTTACGTTCTTCATTGATTACCGTACCCGCTCGGCGGTGGGTTTTTGCAACACTTCGATAAACTCGAAGGCGTTCACTTCCAGCGCGAGCGTGAAGCGTTCGATCATCATATTGAGCAGGTGATAGCCCGTGTAGGCAATTACACCCACAATCAGCCCCGCACCCGACGTAATCATTTTTTCGTACAAACCACCGGCAATGATACCTACACTGATGTTATCGGACAGTGAGATGTCGTAGAAAATACGAATGATACCCGAAATAGTACCGATAAACCCAAGCATCGGCGCAATACCGGCAATGATGCCTAAGTAACCCATGTTCCGCTCTAACCGCGACAGCTCGATTTGTCCTACGGTCTCAATGGTGCTTTCAATTTCTTTGATCGGCGAACCAATCCGGCCAACGGCTTTCTCGAACACCCGGCCCATTGCCGACCGCTGATTACGGGCAAACGACTCCGCCGATTTGATATTTCCCTGCGCTACCATATCGCGCACGTTGTCGACAAAATTACCATCGACTTTGGTTTGCGACCGGATTACAAAGAATCGCTCGAAAATCAGGTACAGCGTCGCGAAGAAAAGAAAAGCGATGGGAATCATAACCCAGCCGCCTTTGGCAACCAGATCGAACAGTTGTAATGATTGGGGTTGAGCAGCCGCCGAAGTGGCCGAAAGCGACGCGGCTGTGGTGTCGACAGCCGGAACCTGGAGCAGGAGCATACGCGCGTAAATCGGGTAAGTGGATGAGAATGACCAGCGATTGTTTCCATCAGAAACGCACCGGATTCAACGGATATTGTTGTCAAAGATAACGAAGCCGCCCGTAACGCGGGTGGAAACCCGCAGACAACAACCGAAATTCCTTTTTTGTGGCGTCAGTACATCAGGCAAACTGCCGCACCACAGCCGCGATTTCTTCGGGGCGGTAGGCGCGGGTTTTCCAGCGGTCGAGACGGGGGTTCATAATGGCGAACCAGAACGGGGGCAGCAGAGCCAGCACAATCATGGTCGGATAGCCGCTGGGCAGTTGCGGGCTTTCGTCGAAATGCCGCAACACCTGATAGGGCCGCGATGCGTAGGCGTGGTGGTCAGAATGCCGTTGTAGCTGAAACAGAATAAAATTGCTGATTCGGTCGCTGGCATTCCACGAATGCAGCGGATTGACGCGTTCGTATTTGCCCGGCGATAGCTCGCGCCGGACAATACCGTAATGCTCAATGTAATTAATGGTTTCAAGCAGCAGAAAGCCGACCACACTTTGCACCGCGAAGAACACGGCTACCACCCAGACCACCGTACCAGTTAAAAAGCTGAATGCAGTCGTTAGCACTACGCATAGCAAAATAGGCAGAGCCGTAAACCAGATCATCTCGTTCCAGATGCCCCAAACGGGTTGCCCGGCTTTCGCCAGTAATTTCTCTTCGATTCGCCACGCGCTACGGTAGCCGCCCACCACCGACTGCCACCAAAACCCATACACCGACTGACCCCGGCGCGACGTGGCCGGGTCGAGCGGGGTAGCCACATGAACGTGATGGCCCCGATTGTGTTCGATCAGAAAGTGCATGTAGCTTACCGACAGCAGGGCCATTTTGGCATGAAACTGCGCTACCCGACTACTGCGATGGCCGAGTTCGTGGGCGACGTTGATGATGGCCCCGGCATGAAGGCCGATGCTTACCATCAGGCCCAGTTGCTGCCCAATAGTCATCGGTAACGTAACCAGCACGTAGCTTCCCCAAAGCAGCAGGGCGTAATGAATGTAGGGGTATGAGTAAACCAGTACATCGAAAAAGCGGTCACTGAGGGCTGTTTCGTATTGGTCTTTGTCGAGATTGGATCGGTCGCGACCGGCCAGCGCGTCGAGAATCGGGATCAGCACAAACGTAAACCCGACGGGTGCCCACGTCCAGCCCGGTCCGCCCACCAGCACCGAACCAACAATTACGGTGGGCAGGCTATAGGCCCACAAGAAGCCGATTTTTTTGACCAGGTTCATGGTTTTACCAGAATCTTCCCCCACCGTCCGTGCCGGTCGGCATGTTCGACGGCTTCAGCAATTTGGTCGAGCGAGTACGACGCTTCGACAGGCAGTTGAATCTTTCCCGAAGATAATAAACTGATAACGTTCTGCGCAACATCCTGCCGCGTGGCACTATCGACCCGGCGCATCCAGTCGGTGAGCCAGAAGCCTTTGACCGTCAGTTCGCGGAAAATCATCAGCCCTACGTTGAAGGCTGGGTCCTGCAAACTAAGCAGACCATACATGAGCATAGTGCCGCCTTTGCCGAGGCATTTTAACGCTTCGGATGCTGTATGTCCGCCCACCGCGTCGAGCACGCAGGCCACGCCGTTGCCGTCCGTGATTTGCTTCACACGGGTTGCCATGTTTTCGGTTTCAGTGTTGATAACTTCGGTCAGGCCCAATGCTTTCAGTTCGTCGTTGAGGTCGTCGCGCCGGACGGTGCCGATGGTGTTGATACCGCGCATCTTACAGAGTTGAATCACCATCTTGCCAAACGCCGACCCGGCTGCGGTCAGCATGAGCCAGCCACCCTCTTTTACGCCCGACTCCTGCACCATGGCATAGGCCGTAAACGGGTTTACGAACAATTGAGCGGCCACGTCGTCGGGCATCAAGTCGGGTACGGGAATCAGGCTTCGCTGGTGCGCGATGGCGTATTCCGACCACGTACCAACGCTTGTAAAGCTCACGCGCATACCGGTTCGCATCTGTACGCCCTCGCCCAGCGCATCGACCACGCCCACGCCCTCGAAACCCGCGCCCGATGGCAACTGAGGCCGGATGCCATACAGGTTCTGCACAAACATAATATCCGACGGATTGATCGGGCTGGCAACAACCCGAACGCGAACCTCGTTTGGTCCCGGTTCGGGCATTGGTACTTCGGTAGATTTCAGAATATCGGCGGGTTTGCCGGGCTTTTCAAAGATGATACTTTTCATAGCTCCAAAAATATCATTTAATTCGCACAAACTATTCCGAAACTCATTTCCTTGATGTCTACGTCTCCGTTTCTTGGCGAATTGATTGGAACGATGGTGCTGTTGCTGCTGGGCGATGGCGTCGTGGCTAACGTCGTATTAAAACAAACCAAAGGCAACTCAGCAGGCTGGATTGTAATTACGGCGGGCTGGGCCTTTGCCGTGACCATCGGCGTGTTCGTGGCGAAAGCGTTCGGCAGCGTCGATGCCCACCTCAACCCCGCCGTAACGGTCGCGTTTGCCATTGCCACCAGCGATTACAGCCACGTTCTGCCCTATATTTCGGCTCAACTCATTGGCGCGTTTCTGGGTGCCGTGCTGGTTTGGCTGCAATACCTGCCCCACTGGTCTACCACCCCCGACCCGTTCGATAAACTGGCGTGCTTTGCCACCGGCCCGGCCATTCGCAGCACCGGCCCGAATCTGTTGAGCGAGATTGTTGGTACGCTGGTGCTGATTCTGGGGCTGGCCGGTATTTCGTCAAAAAACCTCGGCGAACTGGCTATTGGCGTTGGCCCGTATTTGGTGGGTATTTTAGTCTGGAGTATCGGCTTATCGCTCGGTGGGTCAACGGGTTACTGTATCAACCCGGCCCGTGATTTCAGCCCCCGGCTGGCCCATGCGCTGTTGCCCATCGCCGGTAAAGGGTCGTCTGATTGGGGATACGCCTGGATTCCGGTGGCTGGCCCAATCATTGGAGCCATTATCGGCGGGTTGCTGATTCAGTGGTATGCGTTGTGAAATTAGATTCGCTGTTGATGGCGGTTTAGCCTTTCTGTTATCACTAACTACTTAATGACTATGAACCCAATCTTTGATGAGTTGAAAGAGTTGTATTGTAAGAATCCATTAGTAGATTGTATGAATAATATAATTTACGACGGCATAATTAGTGAGCATAATTACAACAAACAGGAACGGAAAATTCTGTTTATCGCTAAAGAACATAATCGCCTTAACGATAGCTACGATTCAGGCAGTTACCAAAACTGGTGGGCACCTGAGAATAAGGCTGATAATAACATCAGATACACGTTTTCGCATCGTCTTAGCGAGTGGTCGTATGGCCTACTAAACGATTTTCCAGACTACAGTCTTATTCAACCAACCGACAAACAGAACGCTCTGAAAGCAATAGCGTTTATAAATGTGAAAAAGACATACGGAGGAGCTTCATCGAACCCTGACGTATTAAAAAATTACATTCAAACGAGCCAAACTCTCCTCCAAAAACAGATACGAGAAATTGCCCCTAACATAATTGTCACCTGCTTTAGATACGACGATTTAACAAAAGAGTTATTTGGCTTTGACAGCATGTTACCCATTCCAAATTCAAGTTTCAGTTACCAAAAATGGAATGAAACACTTGTAATCAACTTCTACCACCCATCGGCTCGAAAAAAGAAGTGTAGTCTCTATTCACAACTTAAGGAGATTGTAGAAATCGCAAAATCGTCTGTGTAACCATGCCCCAGTACGTAGCCGCCATTGACCAGGGTACAACCAGTACCCGCTGCATTGTTTTTAACCGGCAGGGACAGATTGTTTCGCTGGCCCAGAAAGAACATAAACAGATTTACCCCCAACCGGGCTGGGTGGAACATAACCCCGAGGAAATCTGGAAAAATACGCTCGAAGTCATTGCGTTAGCCCGCATCAAAGGCAAACTATCGGTGCAGGACATTGCCGCCGTTGGCATCACCAATCAGCGCGAAACCACCGTTGTCTGGAACCGAAAAACGGGCAAAGCCTATCACAACGCTATTGTTTGGCAGGATACCCGCACCGGCGAGTTAGTGAGCCAGTTTGCAGCCGCCGATGCATTGGGACAGGACCGTTTCCGCGAGAAAACCGGCCTGCCGCTGGCAACGTATTTCAGCGGACTGAAACTCAAATGGCTGTTAGACAACGTACCGGGCCTGCGCGACGATGCCGAACGGGGCGACGCGCTCTTTGGTAATATGGACACCTTCGTGGTCTGGAACCTGACAGGCGGGCCTCAGGGCGGGCTGCACCTGACCGACGTGACCAACGCCAGCCGGACGCAACTCATGAACCTGCACACGCTCGGCTGGGACGATTCGCTGCTCGACGCCTTCACCATTCCGCGTGCTATGCTGCCGCAGATTCGGCCCAGCAGTCAGGTTTATGGTACGGTTACGTCGGAGGTGCTGCCGGGGGTTCCGGTGGCGGGTATTCTGGGCGATCAGCAGGCCGCGCTCGTCGGCCAAACCTGCTACGAACCGGGCATGGCAAAGAACACCTATGGCACGGGCTGTTTTCTGCTCATGAACACAGGTACCAAACTGCGCCCGTCAACCTGCGGACTGCTCACTACGGTAGCGTACCAGTTTGATAACCAACCCGTTCATTACGCCCTTGAAGGCTCCGTTGCCATTGCGGGTGCGTTAGTACAATGGCTGCGCGACAACCTCGGCATCATTGAGAAAAGCACGGACATCGACGCGCTGGCCCGGTCGGTAGACGACAACGGCGGGGCTTATTTTGTACCGGCGTTTTCGGGTCTGTACGCGCCCCACTGGAAAGCCGATGCGCGGGGCGTGATTGCGGGTCTGACGCGCTTCGTAACCAAAGGCCATCTGGCGCGGGCCGTACTGGAAGCAACAGCCTACCAAACCGTCGACGTGGTGCGGGCAATGGAGCAGGACGCGGGCGTATCGTTGCGGTCGCTGCGGGTCGATGGCGGCATGGTTGTGAATGATCTGCTGATGCAGTTTCAGTCCGACATGCTGAATTGCCCGGTTATTCGCCCCCTCATTACCGAAACTACGGCCCTCGGCGCGGCCTACGCGGCTGGGCTGGCCGTTGGATTCTGGAACGGCTTCGACGACCTCCGCCAGAACTGGGGCATCGCCAAAACGTATGAACCACACATGGAAGAAATCCAGCGCAGCAAATTGATGCGCGGCTGGCAAAAAGCCATCGAACGGTCATTTGGCTGGGAAGACCAATAGCTATTTCAATGTCGTTGGTTAGCCTGAAGCTGCCGCAACGACGCCAGATGCGCCAGTATGACCAGCGGCACCAGCACTGCCGGGAGCAGCACAAACGGAAAATACTGGAGCGCAATGTTCGGCTGCTCAAACGCAAACTGCTGCAAGGGCGTTGGGGCCGATAATAGACCGTTCACGGCAATAAAAATGACCAAACCGAGACAAATGACGTTCCAGCCAATCAGCGCAGTTCGGCTCATGGACTTGCGAACGAAGGCGAAATAATAGACGATGGGGGCCGTTAGCCCAGACAGTATGTCGAAGTTGCGGCCCTCGAACGTCATCAACTGCGGCACGGCCCGGTGTAGAAACAACCAGAACAGCACCAGTTCTACCAAAATGCGGATGCTATGAAAGATTGTGAGCGTTGGGCGGTCTAATCGGTCAAGGAATCGGTGGCCCGCTTTGGTGGCAAACAGCGTTATCACGGTTAGCAACGGCGGTAGTATGACCAGCCCGAAACGGGGCGAACCAGCGGGTGCTGCGGTGTAAAATCCCGACAGACTCAAGATAGCCTGTGCGACAATCCAGACTACAATAACCGCCAAAAAACGATTTGACCGGCCTGTGGCCCGATAAAACAGCATTACGGCAAGCAGCACCGTCACGCCGAACGTTATTGATACGTAATTGGGTAGAGATTCCATTGTGTGCGTGTAGTTAACGAGACAAAGGAACCGCTCCGCCAGAATTTTACGCTTGCCAAATGACAGGAAATACAGGCTCGATTACGACTTTTTTGTTAGTTCACGCCGGATGCGGCTCAGCGACGTGTCGGTAACGCCGAGATACGACGCAATATGTTTGACCGGAACGTGTTGAATCAACTCCGGGCTACCTGTCATGAGTGCCACATACCGTTCTTCGGCAGTTTGGGTAATCATCGACAGCGTTCGCTGTTTAAAGGCCGCAAACTCTTTCACCAGCATTGCCCGGCCAAATTCCCGAAAATCGGGTATGGTATGAAAAAGCCTGTTCACCTGTTCAAAAGAGATGCTGTACCCCTCGCAGTCGGTCAATGTCTGAAGCGTTTCGAGAGACGGCGTTCGGGTGAAAAACGAGGCTACCTCAATGACCATGCTGTTTGGCCCATATAGCCCTGTTGTTACTTCATCGCCTTCGCGGTTGTGCGTAAAAGCCCGTATCACGCCTTTGGTCAAAAATAGATACTCATTATTTGTGCCGCCTGTTTGGAGCAAACACATATGCTTCCTGTAGTGGCAGGCTGTAAATTCTGTTAAGACACGAGTTAACGTTTCGCCACCGATAGGTCTGATAGCTTCTATGTAATGAGCCAGTGGTTCTTTCTCCATTTGTGTCGTGTCTGTCTTTAGTTGCCGAGCGGGCTTCTGCCGTAATTCATAAATAGTCGTAAAATAACGCTATTTTGGGCGCATCTTTTTCTGTGAACTGTATTTATCTTCATGTCAAACTTTGTAAACCAGATTGCGTTTGTCACTGGCGCAGGTTCGGGTATTGGCCGGGCTACGGCACTGGCGTTTTCAAGAGCAGGCGCACGAGTCGTGGTAGCCGACATTAACGAAACCAACGGGCAGGAAACCACCGAACTGATTCAACAGGCCGGGGGCGACGCGTTTTTTGTGGCCTGTGACGTGGCTCAACCCGCACAGATTGAGGCTGCTATTCAACAGACCGTAGCCGCTTACGGGCGTTTAGACATCGGCATCAACAACGCGGGCATCGGCGGCAGGTTTGGGCGGCTCCTCGACCAAACGCAGGAGGATTTCGATCAGATGATGGCCGTAAACGTAGGCAGCGTTTTCTACGGTATGCAGTACCAGATTCGGCAAATGCTGACGCAGGATCAGCCCGGCGACCATCCAGTCCGGGGCAAAATCGTGAACGTTTCCAGCATTGCGGGTGTGCGCGGAATGCCAATGGGTGCCCCCTACAGTGCCTCGAAACATGCCGTACTGGGCCTGACAAAAACCGTTGCGCTCGAATACGCCAAACAGGGCATACGGGTAAATGCCATTTGTCCGGTCTACACCCACTCGACTATGGTTGACGACCTGATTAACAAGGCTCCCGGTATGGAAGACCGAATGCGGAAAATGATTCCGATAGGTCGTTTCGGCGAACCCGACGACATTGCACAAGCCATTTTGTGGCTCTGCGCCGACGAAAACGCCTTCTGTACCGGCCAGGCTATTCAACTGGATGGCGGCTTCACGGCAGGGTGACTAACTAAAAAGGGAGTTAAGTGAAAGAGGGTGTGCGCTATGGTACACAGTCAGCATACGGATTCTATTGTTGCTAACAATCTGATAAACAATGCGGTATTGCTTGTAGATGAGTTCACGGACTTTAGGACTTTCAACCTCCGGCACCATACGCCCCATTTCAGGGAAGTTGCGAAGGAGATCAGCTTTCTCGAATATTTTTTCGACAAAAGTTTCAGCTAATGGTTTTGAATATTGTGATAAGTACTCTGCTATGTTGTCAATGTCATCAACGATTTGATTCGACCAGTCTAACGTAACCACTTCGCTAATTTTCCTTTAAGTTCTTCCGTTGTATAAACTTCGCCCCGCTCCCCCTGGGCAATACCGTTTTCGACTTTTTGAACAAAAATCAAACGTTCTACTAAATCATCAATGGAGAATTCAGTTGGAAAGTCTCTTATGCTTTCCAACAACTTTTCTTTTGTTAACATAGCTAACGTGTTTTTTGGTAAATATAACAAATAATAAGCACTGCATGGCAACACAATTCTATTCGCCCCGCGACCTGCGATTCCAGCTTTACGAGGTGCTGAACGCCGAGCGACTGACGAAATTCGACTATTTCCGCGACCATGACCGCGAATCGTTCGACATGGTGCTCGACGCAGCCCGGCAAATCAGCGAAACAGTGCTGAAGCCGCTGCTCACGGTAATGGACCGCAACGAACCACAACTCGTAGCTGGCAAAATCCGGGTCCACCCGCAGATGCGCTCCATCATTAAAAAATTTGGTGATGATGGCTGGATCAACGCGCCCTTTCGCTACGACGAAGGCGGGCAGCAACTCCCGGCCACTATCATGAATGCCGCTACGTTTATCTTCGGCGCGGCCAACTACTCATCGAGCGTATTTCCGTTTCTGACCACCGGCGCGGCCAATCTGCTCCGTAGCTTCGGTTCCGCCGAACTTATCGACCGCTTTACACCGAAAATGTATGCCGGTCAATGGCAGGGTACAATGGCCCTGACCGAACCCGATGCCGGTTCATCGCTGTCGGACATTACCACAACCGCCGAACCCACCGATACGCCGGGCACGTATCAGATTCGGGGCCAGAAAATTTACATCTCGGCGGGCGACCACGATGCCGTTGAAAACGTGGTGCATCTGATGCTGGCGAAAATTAAAGGTGGCCCAGCAGGAGCAAAGGGCATTTCATTGTTTGCTGTGCCGCAACAGCGCGAGGAAAACGGTCAACTTGTTGATAATGATGTGTTGACGGCGGGGGTGTATCATAAGATGGGCTACAAAGGTGCGCCCATTGCTCACCTCATGGTTGGCTCGAACGGCGGGACTATTGGGTATTTGGTGGGCGAACCGCATCAGGGCCTGCGCTACATGTTTCAGATGATGAACGAAGCCCGCGTGGGCGTGGGCATGAACGCCGTTTCAATTGGTACGGCGGCCTATTACGCGTCGCTCGAATACGCCCGCGAACGTCCGCAGGGTCGGCCTGTTTCCGAAAAAGACCCAACCCGCCCACAAGTGCCTATCATTCGCCATGCCGATGTGAAACGGATGCTGTTGTTTCAGAAATCGGTGCTGGAAGGGTCGTTGAGTTTGCTACTCTATTGTTCCTATCTGGCCGATTTGTCGCACGTAGCTGACGGAGATGAAAAAGCCAACGCGGCTCTCTTGCTCGATTTGCTGACACCCGTTGCCAAATCGTACCCGTCGGAGATGGGGTGCCTGACCACGAGCGCGGCTGTGCAGGTTCTGGGCGGGGCAGGCTACACCACTGATTTTCCGGTCGAGCAGTTTTACCGCGAAGCCCGTATCCATCCCATTCATGAAGGCACAACCGGCATTCATGGGCTGGATTTATTAGGTCGGAAAGTGACGTTGCAGGGCGGAAAAGGCGTTCAACTGTTGCTGGCCGAGATAGAGCGAACGCTGGTTGACGCCCGGCCATACGCTGACCTGCAACCATTAGCCGATCAGCTTACGGCTGCATTAGGCAAACTTGATGCCGTTACGAAGCACCTGCTCAGCCTGGCCCCTTCTGACACAGAAGCATTTCTGGCCGACGCGACGCTGTACCTCGAATTGTTCGGGATAATTACTATTGCCTGGCAGTGGCTCCGGCAGGCAACGGTCGCGCAGAAGAATTTACCGGCTGCTGCTGGCGACGACGTTAACTTCTATCAGGGCAAGCTAATGACCGCCCGGTATTTTTACGAATACGAGTTAGTGAAAGTCTATTCGTTAGCCCGAAGGCTCCAAGCCACCGACCGGGTTACTTTAGCGATGAAAGGCGAGTGGTTCTGATGCAGAACTCACTGGCTTGCCAGCCATTCATCTTCTTTGTCCCGCATGACATCGGCTTCGTCGTCCGTTTTGTCGCCGTAGCCGCAGAGGTGTAGCAGGCCGTGGGCCAGCACCCGGCGCATTTCCTGCTCTGCCGACACGCCGAGATGCAATGCATTGTCAGCTACCCGGTCAACGCTGATAAAAATATCGCCTTCAATCAGACGCTCGGTTTCCGAATTGTCGAAGGTGATAATATCCGTGTAATAATCGTGCTGAAGGTGGTCGCGATTTACCTGGAGCAGGTAATCGTCTGAGCAGAAAATGTAGTTCAGCTCACCTACAGCATAACCTTCTGCGTTGGCCTGTCGTTTAAGCCATTGGCGCGTCGCCTGTTTCTGCGGCAGCTTGTAGTCAACGTCTTCGTTAAAGAATCGAATCATATCGGCAAAAATAGTTTATGAACGCCATTCAACTCACCGAATTACACCAGCCGGTTAAACTCACCGAGGTGCCAACGCCAACGCCCGGCCCCGGCGAGGTACTTATCAAGTTGCGGGCTGCGGCCCTGAACCACCGCGACGTGTTTATCCAGAAAGGACTGTATCCGGGCATTAAACTACCCGTTATTCTCGGTTCTGATGGCGCAGGCATCGTGGCCGAGGTTGGCACGGGTGTTGATCCGGTCTGGCGCGGGCAGGAGGTCGTCATCAACTGTTCGCTAAACTGGGGGTCGAACCCGGCGTTTTACGGCCCTGATTTCCAGATTCTTGGAATGCCTGCTAACGGTACGTTTGCCGAGTGCATTTCGGTTCCGGCAAACTATATCCACCACAAACCGGCGCATCTGTCGTTCGAGCAGGCGGCTGCGTTGCCGCTGGCGGGCCTGACTGCCTGGCGTGCGCTCATGACGCGGGCAGGGCTACACACCAGCGGACATCGCAGCCGGGAACGAGTGCTGATAACGGGCATCGGCGGAGGAGCGGCCCTGTTTGCGTTACAGTTTGCCGTGGCAGCAGGAGCCGAAGTCTGGGTGACGTCGGGTTCAGATGAAAAGATTGAACGGGCCAAAACGCTGGGTGCTGCAGGTGGCGTCAACTACCGCGAACCCGATTGGCTGAAAACACTGATGGCTCAGGCAAGTGGAGGCAAAACGGAGCATCCACTCCGGGGCTATTTCGATGTCATTATCGACAGCGCGGGCGGACCGGGTTTTGCCAAACTCATCGACGCAGCCGCGCCGGGCGGACGGATTGCGTTTTTCGGTGGCACAGCCGGTAACATCACCGATATTATTCCGGCGAAAGCGTTTTTCAAGCAACTTACGCTGTTGGGTTCGACCATGGGGACCGAAGCCGAATTCGGGAGTATGCTTGCCTTCGTTTCGGAGAAGAAAATCAGGCCGGTTCTTGACGAGATACTACCGCTGGCAGAAGCCGAACAGGCGTTTCGGCACATGGATGATGGGAAACAGTTTGGCAAAATAGTGCTGGCAATAAATGGCTGACGGGTACTTATCCACAATCTGTGTGTGGATAAGTATAGGGTTATTCACATTTTGTTGAAAGTTCCTTCGTCAAAACGACCAACCGGGTCGTTCGTTTTACCTTTGCCCCATGACGAGCACAACTACGAGCGTAACGGATATACTGCAACGGCGCATGGCCGAACGAACGGCATCGGGTTTGCTACGCCAGTTACGAACGGCAGAAGGAATGGTCGATTTTTGCTCGAACGACTATCTGGGCTTTGCCCGTTCGCCCGAACTGCGCGAAGCCATTCAACAGGCCGATCTGGCTTTTGACAAGCTGAAAACGGGCGCAACTGGTTCGCGGCTGCTGGCCGGACAAACTACCCTGGCCGAAGCAATTGAGTTAGATCTGGCTCAGTTTTATCGAACCGAAACGGCCCTGCTATTCAACGCTGGTTACGATGCCAACCTCGGTTTGCTGGCCTGCCTGCCACAACGGGGCGACGTGCTGCTGACCGACGAACTCGTTCATGCCAGCATGATCGATGGCGCACGGCTGTGCTATGCCAACCGCCAACGTTTCCGCCATAACGACCTGGCCGATCTGGAAGAAAAACTTCGCGATGCGTTTTTATCGACTGGCGGTCAGGTGTTTGTAGCGGTCGAGTCGCTGTATTCGATGGATGGCGACACGGCCCCGCTGACTGCCCTCTGCGACCTCTGTGACCGCTACGGGGCCGCGCTGCTCGTGGATGAGGCCCATGCAACGGGCGTGTATGGTCCCAACGGTGAGGGTCTCGTTGTGGCAATGGGCCTGCAAGAGCGCGTACTGGCGCGTGTACATACGTTTGGCAAGGCATTAGGCGTACACGGTGCGGCTGTGGCTGGCCCGGCAATCCTGCGCGATTACCTCATCAATTTTGCCCGCCCGTTCATTTATTCGACTGCGTTGCCCCCTCATAGCCTGCTGGCAATTCGGAGTGCTCATCAACACCTGCAAACGCAGCCGACGAATCGGCAGCGGCTACAGCAGCGAATTGCTCATTTTCGGCAACAGGTAGCCACGCTGTTACCCAACACGATCTGGACAAACAGCATCTCGCCCATTCAGTGCCTGATTGTGCCGGGCAACGATGCGGCCCGCGCCGTGGCAACGCATTGTCAGCAAGATGGTTTCGATGTGCGGGCCATTCTCAGCCCAACGGTAGCAGCGGGTCAGGAGCGGCTGCGTATTTGCCTGCACGCCTTCAACTCGGAGGAAGAAATAGTAAGGCTGGTCGACAGGCTGGCCCAAACAGGCACCCGGCTGTTTGCATGAACGAATTTATCTTACCCAAACAGCCGGGTGCCTGTTTGGACCTATTACCAATGTCTCAGAAAATTGTCGTTGCTGGAATCAGCACAGAAATTGGAAAAACCGTAACGTCGGCCATATTGGTCGAAGCCTTGCAGGCCGATTATTGGAAACCCGTGCAGTCGGGTGCGCTCGAAGATTCGGACACCGAAACGGTTCGGCGGCTCATCAGCAATCCGGTATCGCGATTTCATCCCGAAGCGTATCGGCTGCGCGAACCACTGTCGCCCCACGCAGCCGCCGAAATTGATGGCGTAACGATTGATATTGAGCAAATTACGCTTCCTGAAACCAATAACGCGCTGATAGTCGAGCTGGCTGGTGGCTTGTTGGTGCCGCTAAACGACCATGACCTAAACATTGATCTGGTGCAACGCTGGCAATTGCCCGTTGTGCTGGTGTCGCGCAATTACCTCGGCAGCATCAACCACACGCTGCTTTCCGTGGAAGCGTTACGAAGCCGACAGATTCCAATTCCTGGCATTATTTTCAACGGCCCCACTACGCCCGCTACGGAATCGTTTATTCTGAACTACACGGGGTTACCCTGCTTAGGCCGTATTGGTCAGGAACCGGAGATTACAAAGGATGTGGTGAGCCGCTATGCCACAGGTATTCAGCTACCAGCCTTGTACTAATTCGTTAAATCGTTCGAGCAGATACTGGCTTTTCGGTCCGACCTTGCCATCACCAATGGTGAGGTCGCCGATTTGCGTGATAGGCAGCACTTTCTTGGTCGAACTGGTGGTAAAGGCTTCGTCGGCGTCGTAAAGCTCCGACAGCAGCACGGGCCGCTCCTCGACCTTGAAATCGACAGCGGCCAGTTCCATCACGGTTCGGCGGGTGATGCCGCGCAATACGTGCCGGTTGGGCGTAACAATCCGGTCGCCTTTCACCAGAAAGAAGTTGCTGCGGCTGAGTTCGCTGATTTCGCCCCCGCGCTGATACAGCAAATCCGACGCGCCAGCCGCCCGAATGTCGGGAGCTTTGAGAATCACGCGCTTGTAGTCGGTGCTTTTCACCTCGGCCATCTCGCGCACATACTCGTCCAGAATCACTTTAATCCCATTCTCGTACTGCACGGGCGGCACGGGGTGAATTGCCTCGGTCAGAATGAGCAGATTGGGCTGTTCAATGCTAATGCTATCGGCAGAGTAGCCCCCCGTCATCACAAACCGAACCGCCACGTCCGGCTCGCCCGATTGCTCGATAAGCTGCATCACCACGGCGTAGGTTTCTTCTTTGCCGAGCGGCAGCGGCAAGTGCATCTGTGCCGCCGAGTTGCGAAATCGCTCCCAATACCAGTCCCACTGAAAGGGTTTGCCGTTATAAGTCAGAAAATAATCGAACATGCCGTAACCGCGCAACAGGCCGAGGTCGGTAATGCCAACCGCGAGTTCGGTAGTAGGGGCAATTGTGCCGTTGAAGTAGCCGTAGTGCATAGGAAATGCGTTATTTTAACGTTGCGTAGCAACCAAACCTATTTCGTTCGGTCGCTACGCGACGGAGGGGCCGGGGATAACCTTTGTTTCTATAAATATTAGGTCGCTAACGCGACGTTGTGGAACAGGAAAATTTAGGATGCCAGTACAACGGTCGGCTGTATGAGCAACGAAAATGTGTGCGCCAGCAACAAAATCCTGCGGGGCCGCCCGCGCGGTTAATCCTGTAAATCCTGTCCAATCCCGGTTCAGACACTTCAGACTAATTTCTTATACTTTATCCGCGTTGGCGTAGCGTCGGTACCGAGTCGTTTGCGTCGGTTCTCTTCGTATTCGGAGAAGTTGCCCTCAAACCAGTACACCTGCGAGTCGCCTTCAAAAGCCAGAATGTGCGTAGCGATGCGGTCCAGAAACCAACGGTCGTGGCTGATGACGACGGCGCAGCCCGCGAAGTTTTCCAAGCCTTCTTCCAATGCCCGCAGCGTGTTTACGTCGAGGTCGTTGGTTGGCTCATCGAGCAACAGCAGATTCGCGCCTTCTTTCAGAATCATGGCAAGGTGAACCCGGTTGCGTTCGCCCCCCGACAATGTCGCGATTTTCTTCTCCTGATCGGCTCCGGCAAAGTTGAACCGGCTCACGTAGGCGCGGGCGTTGCTTTGTTTGCCGCCGAGCATAATCCACTCGTTGCCGCCCGAAATGGTTTCGTACACCGTCTTGTTCGGGTCTAAGCCATCGTGTTCCTGATCGACGTAGGCCACTTTTACCGTTTCGCCCACCGCAAAACTGCCCGCGTCGGGTTTCTCGCGGCCTGTAATTAGTTTGAACAGCGTGGTTTTACCGGCACCATTCGGGCCGATGATGCCCACAATACCACCCTGCGGCAGTCGGAAGCCCAAATGCTCGAACAGCAGCCGGTCGCCGTAGGCTTTGGCAACATCCTCAGCCTCAATCACCTTCGCGCCCAAACGCGGGCCGGAGGGAATGAAAATCTCTAAGCGTTCTTCTTTCTGGCGATTGTCTTCGTCTAAGAGCCGTTCGTAGGCACCCAATCGCGCTTTCGACTTGGCCTGTCGGGCTTTCGGTGCCATCCGAACCCATTCCAGTTCGCGTTGCAGCGTCTTTTGCCGTTTCGACTCTGATTTTTCTTCCTTCGCCAGCCGCTGCTGTTTCTGGTCGAGCCACGACGAATAGTTACCCTTCCACGGAATGCCTTCACCCCGGTCGAGTTCGAGAATCCAGCCTGCTACATTGTCTAAGAAATAGCGGTCGTGCGTTACGGCAATGACCGTGCCTTTGTATTGCCGCAAGTGTTCTTCGAGCCACAGCACCGACTCGGCATCGAGGTGGTTGGTCGGCTCATCGAGCAGCAGCACGTCGGGTTGCTGGAGCAGCAGTCGGCACAGCGCTACGCGCCGTTTTTCGCCCCCGGAGAGGTTGTCTATAACCGCATCGGGCGGGGGGCAGCGAAGCGCATCCATGGCCCGTTCGAGCTTTTGGTCGAGTTCCCATGCCTCATGCTGGTCGAGTTTTTCCTGCACTTCGCCCTGCCGCGCCAATAGCTTGTCGAAGTCGGCATCGGGGTCGCCGAAGGCTTCGTTGATTTCATCGAACTCTCTGAGCAGGTTCACCACGTCCTGAACGCCCTCCTGCACCACCTCCAGCACGGTTTTGCCAGCCTCGAATTTTGGTTCCTGTTCGAGCATACCAACCGAGTAGCCGGGCGAAAACACAACTTCGCCGGTATAGTTCTTGTCGATACCGGCAATGATGCGCAGTAAGGTTGACTTCCCCGACCCATTTAGGCCCAAAACCCCGATTTTGGCACCGTAAAAAAAGGAAAGGTAGATGTTCTTTAGGATTTGTCGGTTCGGCGGAATATTTTTACTCACGCCCGCCATGGAGAAGATTATGGTTTCCTGACTCATTAATTTCTAATAGATTTGTGGTTGGCAAAACGTCTCAAAATTAACCCACAGCGCAGCCTTAACCAAGAACAGGAATGGAAAACGCTTCACTGGTAGACGAATACGGTTACGTCTTAGACGGAAAGGTATTTTTGAAAGGCTACCTGGATTACCCCGACCGCCAAATTGGCGAAGTCAAACGCACCGAGCAGGAAGCGCTCGATTATTTCAAGAATCGCTTCATCATTGCCGAGAACAAAGTCAGTCAGTTAGAAAAAGACATTGAGGAGGCCCAGAATAAAGGATCGTACCTCACTAAGCTGGTTCAACTTCGGAAGAAACTGATCAGCTTCGACGCCCTCGGCGATTTTCCGCCCCTGCTCGACCGGCTCGATGCACAGGAGAAAATCCTGAACGAACTGATTACGGTCAATCAGCTCAAGAATCTTGAAATCAAACGCGCCCTGATTGCCGACGCCGAAGCCATTGTCGACAGTACTGAATGGCGGCAAACTGCCGACGAACTTCAGGAAATCAAAACCAAATGGATCAAAACCGGCCCGGTCGATAAGACCGTGGAAGGTGAGGTTGAAGGGCGGTTTCAGGAGTTACTCGACGGGTTCTTTACGCGTCGGCGCGAGTTCTTCAATGAACAGAACAAAGTAATTCAGGAGCGGCTCGACAAGTACGACGAGCTGATTCGGCTGGCGTTTCGGGCCAACCGGCTCGGCGATCTCGACGCGGCTTTTCAGGAAGTTCGCAGGCTCAACAACGCCTGGAAGCAGGTTGGCGAGGTGCCCATCAAGAAAAGTGGTAAACTGTATAAGCAGTTTAAAAAAGCCACTACGATGTTCTACACCAAGTATAACGAGGCTAAGGGCATTGTGATTGAGAAGAGGATTGACCCGCGCATCGAGGCTCAGATGAAGATGGTCGATGAAGTCGAGAAACTTTCGCGCCAGTCCGACATTTTTGCGGCTGCCGAGCGGGCTAAAGTCTTGCTCAATAGCTGGAAAGAGGTGAAAGTGCCGTTTAAGATGCAGGATAAATCGCTCAACGACCGGTTCCGGGCAGCCTGCGACAAAATCTTTGAACTCAGCTACCTCGGTCGTGTGCTGGCCCGCAAGTACCCGGCTTTCGATCTGAAGAGTCAGGCCGAACAGATTCGGACCAAGATCCGCGAGATGGAATACTTAGTCCGGCGCGAAAAAAGCGATCTGCAATTTGCCCTTCAGGATGCCGACGGTCTCGACCCTAACAAGGACGAAGACAAACAGATTCTGAACAAAATCAATACGCAGAAGCGCAAAATTGCGATGAAGGAAACCATCCTGCGTGAGTTCCAGAAACAGTTGGAAGCAGTAGGGTATTGATTTTCCGTTTCTTCCGCAAGGCGGTGAATTAATTCACCGTCTTACGGAAGAAACCCAACATGAGTTTTAGGCGTGCCGCTACAGTGAGTAGCGGCACGTTTCGTTTTGGGTGGTTGTTATCTCTGTATGGAAACAAGCATAAAATCGTACCAAGCCGTTGCCGGTCCTTTCCGTGATGCGGTTGTAGCGGCCACCAACGCCCGCAAGTTCGTTCGGCTCGAATACCTGACCGATTTGAGCGAGTTCATCAAAGCCGACGTGGCCCTGCGCCGGTTGTATGAGCAGGACGGGGCCGAGTTTCTGGAATTCGCCACGGGCGAGACTGTCCGGCTCGACCGGGTGGTGAGTATCGGCGGGGAGTTATCGCCCCTGTTTCCGGGCTATGCCAACTACTCATGCGATTGTTGATAAAATAGATTGATGCTCAGCAAAGGCCGTTACTTCATGTGATGGCCTTTGTTAGTTTCTTGTGGCTAACTCATTGATTTATAAAACATTTACATACATTTGAGAAACACTTGTACCTCCATACCATCTGATAACGATGATTACCCTTGCCGATTGGGAATCGCAGCATGAAAAATGGTCGGAAACCGATCTAAGCCTGATGACATCGGATGCCGGTTGGCGGAAACGCAGCCAGAAAAACGGCATTACCATCTGGCAACAAGCCTTTGCCGACGATAAAAACGACTTGTTCCGCTGGCGAATCCCAAACGTAGCCGCTCCGTATGACTCCGTACATGACGTGTTCGCCAATAAGATGGTTGATTACCATCAGTATTGGACAGCCGAGTATACAGGGGGCTTTTTAGTGAAACACTTAAGTGAAAACGCCCAAATCATTTACCAGCAATTCAATCCAAACATTCCATTTATCGCTAAGCGTGACCTGCTGTATATTCAGTGGTCGAGACGAGTCGATAAGAATACGTTGCAGACGAGCTTTCGATCTATTGTTTTAGACGAGCTGCCAGTGCCTGCGGGTTTTGAGCGAATTGACTGGTGGGGCGGGCATTTGTTCGAGGCCAACACCGACGGCACGAGTCAGCTTGTTCTGATCGACCGCGAAAACCAGGGTGGCCTCTTCCCCGCCTTCCTGATGAATGCCGTAATGCCGGGCTACCTGACTCATCAATTCGAGCATATTATCGATTTCTTCAACAAAGGCGGCCCCGACGCACACGAAAAACTGCCCGACTCAACGAACACAGCCCTATCATTGAAACACGTATTCACCGCACACTGATTAGACACGTAGCGTCATGGCGTTTTTGAACTGGTTAGCGAGTTACGAAGGCATTATCAATCAACTTTGGCTATTTACCATCACAGCAACCGCGGTGTTGTACGTAATCTGTAACGTATTGCCCGACCGAATTGTGGGCCGTATTCTGCCCTTACACGCCGTATTCAAGCCGAAAACCAACGTTGATCTGGATTTCCAGTCGATTGGCTACGCGCTATTACACACGACCTGGGTCACAAAAATCACTCATGCCACCATACTGATTGAAGCTATGCTGTGGTTCGTCATTTTCCAGAGCTGGCACTGGAGCATTCCGTTTCTCGTCTTAGCCGTTATGCTCGTTCAGTCGCTCTTTATTGGCGACCTACGCTTCGGAAGTTGTTTTATGCTGGTGGGCATCGCTACGTGTGCGGGTGCTGCCTACACCATCGACCGGCTGGGAATGCGCCATGCCGTGCTGCTGGCTGAAGTCGTGCTGATGCTGGGCGGTTTGCTGCGAATGTTGAGCCATTCTGCCGAATTGATACCCCCACTGTTGGTCAATAATTCCGATCAGTTCGAGAAGCTTTCGTCCCGGAACATAAACTGGAAAGTGCCGCTTTCTTCCATCGTCGGCTACGTGGGTGAGTTTGGCAGCAGCCTGCCGAACCGAATTCTGCCCGTTCAGGTCAACTATCTGTACCAGACCCTTTTTCGGGTTAAACCGCAAACAACATTGTCGTGGCCTGAAATCGATACAGCCGCCAAGACGGTACTGGTCGGCGGTTATTCCAAACTCAAGAGCCTACAGACGTATTACAACAGCGTTACGGGTGGGAAATAGGTTTGTTTTTCCTGACCCACGGTTAAATCATTTTTAAGAATATTACTTCAAACCCGTATAAAAATCGAAGGTTTCTTCAAGTACATTTTGATAGTGTAAGCGGTATGGATGTCGCGTAGGTAACACCACTGAAACGAGCATACTGGTTTCGGCATCCGTAAGCTCAAAATCTATCTTATCATACTGCCCGCTCGCGTATTGATTAAACCATCGCGCGAATACCCGATGCCGGGCCTTATGGCGTCCATCTAAACTTTCACAGACGTATAAAAGTAAATCACCACTGTTCACAAAGTAGGTTTGGGCCAGATATATCAATGTCAGTTCAACACGCGGATCATAAGGGCCAGGCGTGTAACCTTCATCGGGACCAAAGCTAAATTCGGCAACTCCGGCATTTTTTACAAACTCATCGTCAAAGTGGTGGGATGCATCACGGAATTCGGTGGTATATCGAACGGCGTGGCATGTAGTAAAGCTGATGGACCCGTCAGCGTTTTCCTGAAGGGCGTAAGGGATTAACAAGACGAATTCCTTTTTGAGACAAAATATCGCGGTTTCCGGTCGTCAGGGCCTGACGAACTTCGTTCTTTTCGGCAACCCGCTCCCGGATGAAATCAGCTAATGTGCTTTTCGGGTCAACTTTCACGTAGCGTGTCATCTGAACTTACGTTTTTAATGGAAGGAGTTATGCACAAAATTAGTTCAACGTTAGTCACTAGGCAATTATAATCTAAACAACACAGCTATACTACTGAACAGATCGCGTTCGCACCAACGCCTTTACCCGATCTAGGTCGGCATCCCGGCCACTGCGCCACGTAGCAGGACCGACCGCTACAGGTACGTCGGGCTGAACGCCCAGGCCCCGGTCGGGTTGCTGACTATTCCAGCGGATATGATAGTAGGGCACCATAAGTTGGTACTTTGTATTCGGCAATTCGACCCGGAAACTGTGGCCCGCATTGCAGCTTACTTCGCCCCCACCCGTTTCGCGGCCCACGATTGTTACCTGCGAGTTGAGCGACCTGGCTAAAGCCGGAAAAATGGCAGCCGCCGAAAACGACAGGCTGTTTGTCAGCACAAACACCGGTCCCGTAAACCGACGACGTGTGTAGGGTTTTACCTCACGCCGGTAGTAGGTCTGCTGCAACAGGCCGTTGGCATCGCGTTTTACCCTCAGCTTTAGATCGAGCCACGGAAACAGCCCCCCGTACCGCACCTGTGCGGGCAGATTGCCTTTGTCGCGTCGTTTGGCTACGGTTGAGTCCCAGAATCGGAACGGTCGGTCGGCTACGTAGCGGAGCAAATCGCGGCAGGTGATGGCACTACCGCCAAAATTGCCCCGCACGTCGATCACTAAGCGTTTCACGTTGCGCTCCCGCAACAACCGGAACACCCGTCGAAATTGTCGGCGCATAGCCTCATTCTCAAACCCGTCGATGCGCAATACCGCTAACTGATTCGTCGGGGCGGTCGAATCGTCATCGACTAAGGTTAGCGATAACTCTTTTTTCTTGAGCAGGGGTGCCGACCGTAGCGTTTGCTGCTGTTTCCGGGCCGTATCGGCTTCGGCTTTTTTCTGGTCTTTTTTGACGGATTTTCGACTAAAGCGCAACGTTTCGGTGCGGAGTTGCCCACTGCTGTCGGCTACCAGAACAGTTAGCGAGTCGCTATACCCAAAAGCAGCCTGATACCACGTCCCAAACCGCGTTGCCGTGAGCGACCGTCGGGCTGCCGTGATGTAGCCATCTGCCCAGTTCTGGCTCTCAAACTGTCGTAGTAAGGTCGATACCGATTTCCCGTTTACGGCTACCAATTCATCGAATGCCTTAATGGTTGGCTGGTCTTTCGGGGCAGGGGCCACGTAAAGCCGCCCCTGATCGTGAATAAGCGACAGCGGAAACGGCGCGAATTTATTTCGTCTTACGTACCGCGACCGGTCGGCGGAGGCATTCAGACTCGTATGCACACAGCGCACTAAGCCGAGGTAAGGCCGCACTACCAGCCCAAAAGCGGCATCGGTCATGGGTTTGGTTAGCTGGCTGAGCGTCTGCCGATACGCTACGTCCATACTATCGCGGGGCGTGTAGCGATAGAGACCGGGGTGCAATTGCTCCAGAGCCATGTGCAACACCTGAAAATCTTCGCGCAGTTGCTGGGGCGTATAGAGCCGATTTGGGTCGTACGATTGGGCGTATAAAGTTGGTGAAAACAGTAGTAGTGCGAACAGCAGACGCATCGATATAAAGTTGATAAAAACCATCTCTCAAAACTACGGCTTTATCAATCATACCGCCGTGGCTTCATGCAAACGCTGCGGTCAGAGATCGTATAATAGTACGATGTAGTTAGAGACTAAGTCGTGCAGAATTCACCTTTTCAGTAGATTCAATTTACGGTCTTTCTATTTTAATAAATCTATTATAGTTTATTTTGCCATTACGAATCTTTACTGGCAAGAACTTGATCTCTTCTACTAAACGCACGACTCCTTTATCGACAACACAATTTGAGCCGACGTGGTCAATAGCGTTAAGTATCGGTTTGCTGATTGTGCTGTTTTCGCACCTCGGCTTCATGCCTTTGGATACGGGTGATGAGGCCCGGCGGGCATTGGTGTCGCTGGAAATGATCCTATCGGGCGATTATATCACGCCTACGCTCAACGGCGACCGCTATTTCAACAAGCCACCACTCTATAACTGGATTATTATTGGTTCGTATAAATTATTCGGCAACTACTCATCGTTTGCGCTGCGGTTTCCGATGGTGGTGTCGCTATTGTTACTGGGGCTTACGGTATTTGGTTTCGTGCGCCGTTATACAAACGCGACCGTTGCCTTTGCAGCCGCGCTGATGACACTGACCAACGGGCGGGTACTCCTGTTCGACTCGCTGCTGGGGCTGATCGAGATTACGTTTTCGTGGGTTACGTATACGGCCATGCTGCTGGTTTTCCATTTTGGACAGCAACGACGATACTGGCTGCTATACCTAACGACCTACGCGCTTACGGCAATCGGTTTTTTGCTAAAAGGACTCCCCCCGCTGGCTTTTCAGGGACTGACGCTTGTAGGCTGGTTTGTTTATACCCGCCAGTATCGGCAATTGCTGCATCCGGCTCATGTGGTCGGCATCCTGCTGTTTGTGTTGATAACCGGCTGTTATTACTGGCTGTACTTCAGTCAGAATGCCATTCCATTACGCGACGTTGCGGGTGTGCTGTTCAATGAAAGTGCCAAACGAACCGGGCTTGCTTTTGGCATAGGAGCCGCTTTGCTTCACATACTAACTTTCCCGTTTGAGCTGGTCTACCATTTTGCGCCGTATTTACTGCTGGTTGTTCTGCTATTTCGGCGAAATAGTCTGAATCTGCTCCAGGCTCACCCATTCATTGCGTTCAATACGCTGGCGTTTTGCCTGAATGTACTGATTTACTGGACGTCACCCCAGGTTTACGCCCGCTACCTGATCGGCCTTATGCCGTTGTTATTCACTGTACTGGCTTATCTGTACTACGAACACAGCCGCCCTGCCGACCGGCCCCGGTGGTGGGTCGAGCGAATATGGCTGGGGCTGACCGTTATAGTAGCTATTGGCTGCTGGACATCGGTTTTTTACCCCGCCACGCGCGTACTGCCCGGCGTTGTCTGGAAAACGGCAGTCGTTTCAGGGCTGTTGATTGTGCTGGCCTGGCGGCTGGCCCAACCGTCGGCCAATCGGCTGGGGCTGTTGATTGCCGTTATGATTGTGATTCGGCTGGGTTTCAACTGGTTCGTATTACCCGGTCGGGCCGTTAAGCGGCAGTTTTACAAGGAATCTGCCGAGCAGGCGGCTCGTCAAACAATTGGTCGGCCCTTGTTTGGTTATCACACAACCGTTGGCAACGATAACGCCACCGATGTCAGTTCGTTTCATATATCGGCAGTGCGGGGCGACATTCTTCGCAAAACCGACCGCAAACTTCCCGGAGCCTATTACATCGCCGATTCCGTAAGTCTTAAGGGTGAGCAGTACCGCCGAATCGGGGAGGTCGTTCTGTTCGACCGGCACCCGGCTTTTATCGTTCAGTTTGATTAATTCGTAGCCTATGTCTGTACACTCCGTTTCTCCTTTTCTTTCGGTTGTTGTCTGCGTATACAACGAAGCGGGTAACGTTGCTCCGCTCGTTGACCAGATTAGCCGGGCTATGCAAGGCGTCGATTACGAGTTGATTTATGTAAACGACGGGTCGACTGATGCTACCCTGACTGAATTGAGAGCTATCGCGCTTCCGCAATTGATTATTCTGGATCTGCAAACCAACTACGGCCAAAGTGCGGCTTTAGCGGCTGGTATCGAAGCGGCACGCGGGCAGTTTATTGCAACGCTCGACGGCGATCAGCAAAACGACCCTGCCGACATACCTCACCTGCTGGCTCACTGCGAACTGCACGACCTCGACGTGGTGGCTGGCCTGCGGGCCAATCGGCAGGATGGGTTCTGGCTTCGCAAAGTACCGAGCCGGATAGCTAACGCCTTGATTCGGCGGGCAACCGGACTACAATTGCGCGACCTCGGTTGCGGGCTAAAAGTTTTCCGGGCCGATCTTGCCAAACAGTTAGGCATCTACGGCGAACTGCACCGGTTTGTACTGCTACTGGCCCAATTTGAAGGTGCCCGCATGGATCAATTACCGGTTCATCACCGGCCCCGCCAAATTGGTCAATCGAAATACGGTTTGGACCGCACCTTCCGGGTTATAAGCGATCTGGTTTTTTTAGTATTCTGGAAAAAATACCGACACAAGCCCATGCATCTGTTCGGCAAGGTGGGTGTAATCAGCCTGTTTATGGGCCTGACTACGTTGAGCTGGCTGGCTGTTCAAAGCCTGATACAGAGCGACCCGCCTACCGTGCTGCTGCCTGTGGGGCTTTTGCTGACGATAGGCGGGTTACAGTTTCTGGGATTTGGCGTTATAGCCGAACTTCAGATACGAACCTACTATGAATCACAGGCCCGAAAGCCCTATAAAGTTCGACGCGTCTACCGGGCATCTGCCGACGCTCACCGGATAGAAACCTGCATAAGCTGACGACCCAGCTCGTGAATCGACGTTTCCAAGCGTTTAGCCAACTCGTCGCACGGATGCGTGGAGCCCGTCATAAACTGCCCGATAAGGTCAGGGTCAATACCTGACTGATGAGCTAAATAGCTGGTTTTGAGTTGCCGGAAGACTTCCCACAACGCCGATGTATCATATACGGACACGAACGGAATTTTCTGAAGCGTAGCGCAGACCTCAGGCGCATCGTTAGCAGCAAACTCCAGCCAGACTGATCGCAGCCGGTCGGCTACGCAATCGGGGCCGCACCCCTGCGAGATCGCGAGCAGACCGGGTATTTCGATTCGTCCCCAAAACGTAGCGTCCTGTCTTTCCAGGATCATGGGCAACGACTTTCGTTTACCAAAGGAAGCCGACCAATGATCGGTTTCTTTCCAGCGGTGCGCCTGCCGGGCAGCCGTGTTGAGCGTACCGAAAGGCACCTCGTCAATATCCTGATTAGGGATAATTAAATAGGATGGTTTTAAGACAGAAGGGCACCGGAAAATCGTATGTCCCTCATAATCGCGGATAGCTTCCCACCCTTTTTCCAATACTATGCTGCTAAGCAAATTTACTCTCATTCTCTTACGACCCGATAGGTTGCTACTGGACCAAGTCGTGTAAATATACCACCAAATAGAAAATTCAAAAATTCTAATACACAACTACAAAAAAAATAATTTGAATTGTCATATATTTTGGTGTCAGACTACTCAGTAGGAATGAAAGTCTCCTAAAAGTTACAAAACGGATCGCAGACAAAATTGTACTATAGCAAGTTTATTGACCCATCCGTAAGAAAAATTTCCAGCGATAATTCTTTTAGTCCACGAGCCCTATAACTGACTCTATTATGCAAACACGTAGTGGATTTACAGTCTACTTCGTGCCCAATAGCATAGCCAACCTATTTTTTAAGTACTGGCCTATTTGCTCCAGAATCGGCTTATACACTATTTTGTTAGCCTCAATACTGTTCACCGTATTATTTTTCGCCTTGTAATAAACCAACTGATCACTAACCGTTTCGACAATTGACAGGGCATCATTCAACCCGATTTGCCGCGTATTCAACAGGTAAATGAGTTGTTCACGGGCGTCATCTACTGTAGATACCGGAAAAAAAGATGTGTTTTTTCCGTTGTGATGGGTTGCAATGTACTGGTTCATGGCGACGAAAATTTCTTTCACTTATGACGGATTACTCATAAGAATAATAGCAAACTGAGTAATAATACTCAAAAAGGCGATTTTTCATGTATGTACAATCTCCTTCTTTGCTACTATTAAGACATTTTAATCAATCCAGGGTCACAAAAAATTTGTTTAATAATAAATTAGTATACAACGTTCGCATGAGTATTTAATTTACTCTGCTCATTATCATACCATGACAGTGCCGTGTATCTGTTGATACCAGGCTACAAAATCGCGTAGGCCGTCTTTGAGCAGAATAGACGGTTTATAATGAAGTTGATCGGCAGCACGTCGTAAATCAGCCTGTGTGCAATATACATCGCCGGGTTGCTCGGGTTGCCAGTCGATGCGGGCCGGTAAGCCAGTCGCCCGTTCCAATAATTGAACCAATTCGTGTAGACTGGTCGATGATGGCCCGGCTATGTTTACGATGTTGAAGCCTTTTATATACTGAATTGCCTGAACAATGCCCGATACCGTATCGTGTACGTGGGTATAGTTTCGGGCGGTGTTTCCGGAACCATACAACGTGATCGGCTCTCCGTCGAGCAGTTGCCGGGTGAATCGGGTGATAGCCATTTCGGGTCGCTGACGAGGACCATATACAGTAAAAAATCGCAGACAGGCCACATCGAACCCATATAAATGATGATAGGTGTGTGCTAATAGTTCTGCCGAACGCTTCGACATGGCATACGGCGACAGTGGCTGGGCAACCGCATCGTCTTCCCGAAACGGAAGGTGGGGCGAGTTTCCGTAAACAGATGATGACGAAGCCATTACCAATCGGCTTACCTGCGCACTACGCATGGCCTCGAGTACGGAAAGCGTTCCGCTAACGTTTACGTCAAGACAAACTGCCGGTTCATAAACAGATGCCCGCACGCCTGTTCGGGCCGCAAGGTGAACAACTACCTGACAGCGATACCGCCGAAGTAGATCGGCCACCAAAGACTGATCGCGAATATCGCCCTCTACAAAGTGAAATCGGGTGTTGCTCCAGAATGGCTCGATATTCAGTCGTTTATCGGCAGGACTATATTGCCCGTCGAGGTTATCCAAAGCGACAACCGAGTGGCCCGCCGTCAGTAACCGCTCAGTCAGGTGAGAACCAATAAAGCCAGCCGCGCCCGTTACGAAAATAGTCATGATACTAATTTATTTATCTCTTTTGGCCGATTGAATACCTTCATTTGTTAATTTTTCGGTAGTATTCCCAAAAATTAGCATTATATTTGACTAACCGGCGACTCGATGATTCTGATTGATTGCTCTCGGTAACTAATCATGCATATTTGGCAAACCATTCGGGAAGCTTTCGTACCCGCCAAATCTGACATCAAGGACCCTTGCTTCTGGCGGGTCGACATTCATTCGCACCTTCTGCCGGGTGTCGATGATGGCGTCAGTACTACAGAACAGGCTGTGGCCTGTTTGACTCAATTGAGCCAATGGGGAATCAGAAAAGTGATTACTACCCCCCATGTTAGCCGCGACTGGCACCCCAATGAATCGTTTGTGCTGCGGGGCGGGCAACAGTTGCTGCAAAATCTGGCCGATGAACACGAACTTGGCCTTACCATTGAAGTAGCGGCTGAATATTTGCTCGATGAGTTTTTCATTGAACTGCTCAATGCCGGTGATCTGCTGACATTCGGGCGCGAACGGTATCTGCTGTTTGAGCTTGGCTGGGCGGCTGCCCCCCGGCAACTTGACGATATACTGTTTCGGATGCAGGCGCGTGGGTACAAACCCGTGTTGGCTCACCCCGAGCGGTATCTGTACTATTATAATGCCCTGCCCGCTCTGGCTCAGCTTCGGGCGAATGGTTGCCTGTTTCAGCTCAACTGGGGGTCGCTGACCCGGCGCTATGGTGAACGGGTGCAAACGCAGGCTAACATGTTTCTTCGCCATAATTGGGTCGACTTTTTTGGCAGCGATATGCATCGTTCTGGTGATATTACAACTATGAACTCGTTGTTTACTTCTCCGTATTATAGTCAATTGAAACGACAAAGCCTTCTCAATGAGAGTTTAATTTAGGGTAACACGATAAAGGTAACAAAAAAAGTGTATATCCCAATTTTTACAAATACCTGTAAACCTTGTTTGCGGTAGAGATTGGTTGCACGCCGACCGAGGATAAAGATATTTTTTGTTACTAATTTCAGTATTACAAAAATATAATGTCTATATTTCGCCATCATTTGACCAATGAAGCATTCGCTTTACTGTTAGTTCTGGATGTCTCGACGCATTCAACGTATGAAGATTCTACTCTTTCTGCTCAGTTTCTTCCTGATTATCAGCAATAAGGTTTGGTCGCAGACCGACACTACGGTCGACCGTACCCGGCATTCGGCGGTGTATTCGGCTGAGGTAGCTGGCTTAGGTGCTACAGGTCCGCGAACGCCTTTTTGGTTGCGGGCCAATCAGTTTGGCATTATTCCGGCCAACAGTCCGGCGGGGATAGCCATCGTAAGCGCAAATCATACGTATAAATTTAGCCCATATCGGTCGCGACAACTTTCGTATGGCGTGGAAGTTGTTGGGCAGGCAGGTCGTGCGTCGCGGGTGGTGCTGCCGCAGGCGTATGTTTCGCTCGATCTGGGGCGATTCAGCCTGTGGGGTGGTCGCCGAAAGGAGATTATTGGCCTCGGCGACTCTACGCTCACATCGGGCTTTTACGCATGGTCGGGCAATGCACTGCCAATTACTAAGGTACAGTTTGGCACCAACGGTTTTGCGCCGTTGGGTTTTACGCGTAACCTGATATGGGTTCACGGCTTTTTTGCCCACGGCTGGTTTGCCAACTCCGACTCCCTTCAGGGGGCATATCTTCATCAGAAAGCGTTGTATGTGCGCCTTGGCAAACCCGGTTGGCGGGTTCGGTTTACGGGGGGCGTGCTGCATAACGCGCAGTGGGGTGGCCGGTCGACCTTCGTGCCGTCATTGAAAGCAACCAACTGGCAACTGCCCGATTCGTTCAGCGATTACCTGTATGTGCTGACCGCCCGCGAAGGTGGCCCCCCCGACTCGCCTAACCTGACCGACCACGACCGGGTTAACCGCATCGGCAACCATTTGGGCAGTATCGACTTCGGTATAGAGGCCGACCTGGGCCGCTGGCAGGCGATGGGCTACTACCAGCATCCGTTTGAAGATAAATCGGGCGTGGCCTTTCAGAATATGCCCGACGGCCTGTATGGTCTCCGGCTGCAACGACAGTCTGACGCAGGTTTTCGCATCGACCATATATTGGTGGAGTACCTGAACACGATGAGCCAGAGTGGTTCGCTGATTGGGGTTTCGCGCTACGACGGCAAAGATGATTACTTTAATAATTTTCAGTACCTCGACGGCTGGGCGCACGACCGTAATGTAATTGGTACGCCTTTTTTATCGCGCCGGGCCGACATCCGGGCCGATCTGCCCTACGGTCCAGAAAGGCGGATCTGGGCCATTGCCAATAATCAGGTACAACTATATCATCTGGCAGTAGCCGGAACAGCCGGTCAGAGCCGCAACGGGCAACTTGTTCGGTGGCAGATAAAGCTATCGGCCAGCCAGAACCACGGTGCCCCCCGGCTTGGCTTCCAACAACCCATTGGGCAGTTTTCGGGTCTGGCATCCGTAGTATGGCCGCTCAACTGGCTGGGCGGCTCCGAACTGCGTACAAGCCTTGCCCTTGATCAGGGGCAATTATTAACGAACGCAGTTGGCGGCTGGCTAAGCCTTCGCAAAACATGGAAAACTAAACGTTGACAGGTGTAGACCGTCAACCAAGAAGCTTACTTAAAGTAAGTAAAATGTAGAGAGAGTAGTTCACTAAAAGCCGTTCCCCACACGTTGGGAGCGGCTTTTGTTTTTTGACTACATATTTTTACGTGCGTCACATAATACCAATTTGACGTTGCACTGGCGTGTGGCTGACGCGAAGGAGACGCAAAGGGGAGTGTGGCTGACGCAAAGGAGACGCAAAGGGTTGCGTCTCTACGCTGGATGGGTCAATTGTAGAGACGCAACCCTTTGCGTCTCCTTCGCGTCAACCACACGCCACATCTGATTCAATCTTACATAAGAAGCTATTTTGGCTCAACGGTTTGAATCATGCTTTGGATTAATAGTAATGTGAATTTTACATAAACTGATTACTATTTAGTTACCGATAGTTATTTTTATTAAATTTTTCAGGCGTTTATACGGCAGTTTCATTATTTCAGGATATAAAATGACTAATTACACAAAAACCAATCTGTTCGGCGTAAACTACGCAAGCGTTGATTATGCATCTGCCACAAACATAATCATTAACCATGCTGTCGATAACCGCAGTTTTGGCGTATCAGCTTTGGCAGTGCATGGTTTGATGGAATCCAATCGAAACGAGGTCGTTAGGCGTCATGTCTCCCAAATTGATATGGTGGTTCCCGATGGGAAGCCTGTTCAGTGGGCATTAAATGCATTGAACAATGCTGCTCTCAAAGACCGTGTATATGGCCCTGAGCTAACCCGGCATGTATTGAAAGCGGCTGGTGAACAGCGTTTAAGAGTGTATTTATATGGGAGTACCAAGCCAACACTCGACAAGTTGCAACAACACATTCTCAACACCTATCCCGGTGTTGTGGTATGTGGAATGCACGTAGATCGCTTTCGCGATGCTACCCCGGAAGAAGACGCCGACGACATTCGCAAAATCAATGCGGCAAACGCGCATATCGTATTGGTCGGGCGCGGCTGTCCTCGCCAGGAAATCTGGGTGGCCCAGCACTTAGGCAAGGTCAATGCTGTAATGATGGCTGTAGGAGCCGCTTTCGATTACTTTGTTGGTAACATCAAACGTCCCCCCGTTTGGATGCAGCAAGTTGGCCTGGAATGGCTATTCCGGCTTTCTCAGGAACCACGGCGCTTATTTAAACGCTACGCCGTTACCAACTCCCTGTTCATAATCTACTTTCTGCGGGCAAGCTTGCGTAGAACCTCCAACTCAGTTAGTTAACTTTTCTCTCATAACCGAAATACGCATTCTTTTTGAACCGGTACGTCGGCGTTCAACGACGCGCTCGTTAACATATATTACTCAAAATGTAAATATTTTAAGCAGAACTAACCAGGTTGGTTCTGCTTTTTCATTGGATTACTATGAGTAAAAATACAACCTTCTTATTTTCAACAAATAATGTATCGTATCAGAAAAATACAAATAAGTTATGTTTATAGCATTTTAGGCAATCAATCTCTATATATCTTCCCTACTGCACAAATATCAATAATAGGCACTTTTTAGCCAGTTATAGAAGATAACATCCGTAAACAATCATCTGCCGTTTAAAATATTTCATGTGACATGATTTTTATGCACTGTCATAAGTGCAAAATATTATGTCTCTACATGAAACCGTTTTCTCCTGAATTCTACCGAAAAACCGGTAGAACATGCAGTTCATCGAACAGAACCGACCTACCCCCTTTTCAGAAGCCAACTTTGATCAAGCAAAACGCAAAAACGATCAAAAACATGGCAACTTCTACCGCAAACATCAGAACTAATACCCCCACAACGGTTTGTTACAAAGGACAGATCATCCGTATCGCTGCCATGTTCGCAGTCATTGTTTCAGTTTTGTTCAATCTGACAAGTTGTACACAATTTGCCGAAGAGGTTAAGCCGGTTGACACTGCGGAGACGAGTGTAGCAGGTATAAGAGCGTCGGCTATTCTTGATAGCAGCCGCTCATTGAAGGCTTCTGCCACATTTCCTGTTGGAGTTGCTTTTAACTCATCCATCATTAAAAAGAGTCCCAAGGCGTACAACTTCTTCTACAGTCAGTTTAATTCAAAAACTGTTCATGCTTACATGAACACGCAGCCTAAGCAAGGGCAATTCAACTTGGGTGAGGTGGATTACTGGGTTAGCGAAGCAGAAAAAAAACCAATTCGGCTGCATGGCCACTGTTTAGTCCACCGTATGGATGCTACTTCATGGTTTGCTCAATTCAAAGGTAATACGACTGGTTTCGAGAATGCTGTTAAGAACCACATTCAAACGGTAGTTGGTCGTCACAAAGGCAAAATCAAAAGCTGGGATGTATTCAATGAAGTCTTTGAGACCAGCTCAGGGGCTATTCGGAAAACGTCGTTTCGGGATTTATATACCAGTGATGCCGCTTACTTAGAGTTTGTTAAACGTTGCTTCCAATGGGCCAACGAAGCTGACCCAAACGCTCTGTTATTCTACAACGATTTTAACTTAGAATCATCTACGCCAAAATTAGAAGCAGTAATTGGGTTGGTGAATAACATCAGGAAGGCTGGTGTTCGGATCGACGGTATCGGTACTCAAATGCACATCACCGTTAATACCCCAAATAATGGCATCCGCAACTCTTTCCAGCGGTTAGCTTCTACAGGTCTGCTCATCCATGTATCTGAATTAGATATCGCTGTTAACCCACAAAATGTTACCCCCTTAGTGATGACTCAGCAATTGGAGAACAGTCAGGCGGCCAAATACCAGTCAGTTGCGTCTCTGTACAAGACTAATGTACCGGCTCGCTTGCAGTATGGCATCACCTTGTGGGATTTCAGCGACGGTGATAGCTGGTTAGTGAAGGTGCAAAACAAGGTGGACATGCCGAACATTCTTGATAAAGATTACAATAAGAAACCTGCCTTCTACGGTTTTCTGAACGGATTACAGAATTAGGATAACCCTCGCTACGTCACTACTCTCTTTACATTTTGCTTAACGAACGAAGGCCGCTTATGCGGCCTTCGTTCGTTAAGCGTTTGGTATTGCCCTACTTACCGCACAACGTCATTATAAATAGCCATTAATTGTTCGTAATTAGATTCAGGCGTGAATTCGTTTAAGTATTTCGCCCGTCCTCGAAGTCCCATCTGTATAGCCATATCTTTGTTAGACAGGACACGGTGAATTTTCTCGACCAAGTCTTCAACTGAATCATTTTCAAATATATAGCCAGTTATTTCGTCATCAATTAATTCGGGAATCCCCCCCATGCGAGACCCGATCACGGCAGTCCCCTTTGCATAAGCTTCTACAACTACCCGACCAAACGGCTCATACCATACCGAGGGAATTACCAGTGCCTGCGCTTTGCCGATAACCTCATAGGTATCGGTCAGTGGCAACTTACCCAAATAATCGACATTATAGTTTTCAGCTAAAGCCATCACTTCGGGAACAAGCGGACCTTCGCCGATTATCTTCACACGAATGGAGGTTGGTAGCTTCGGTATTGCTTTTAGCAATAATAAAATGCCCTTTTCTGCCTGTAGCCGGCCTACATATACTATATAGTTTTCTTTGCCAGCCGACAAACCAGGATCAGGAAAAACAAAGTTGGGCTTTACAGTGATTTTGTTAGCCGGAAAACCACCTTCTACCATTTTAGCTTTTACAAATTCTGATACGCTAATAAACCTATCGATTTTACTCCAGGTTGGAAGTTGATTGTGCAGCCATAGCATAGAAGCGGCTGTTGCACTGGCTGCTTTATTACCCCGATAGCAGTTATGCTGAATGGCTGGAATCTTCGCTGTTTTTTTCAAACATAGCTCACAGACATGGCCGTCACGATACAATAGACTATTTGGACACAGGAACCGATAATTTCGCACGGATTGAACCACCGGAACGCCTTCTGCCTGAGCCGCGTAATAAACTGACGGGGATATTAACGGAAAAAAATTTTGTACATGAACAACGTCAAACTTCTGCTCTTTCAACAATTTCCGGACATAGCTATAAGCTTCATTTGACCATAACGTGCGTAGCCCAACCGACACATTTGATAAAGCAGCTACTTTGGTATTGTTTTCGACATAAGAAACCACCGAATTACCGTACTTCTCCAAAATGGCTACTTCTGCCCGCCGTGATTCTCCTTCACCGCCTTTTATCAAATACTCGTTATGAATGCTCAGGATTCGCATATAGATTACTATTCAAGCTAACTGATTAGATTGGCCTAACTGTTGGCGGCTTTGATACAGGTTGTCAACATTCTCATTTTCAACTTGTTGCCTTAAGTAGTAAGCATAGTCCAGCCACGAATAACTACGGATGTATTTTTCAATATCGTTAGGGTCGATAAGTGGCAAACGACCTTCTTTTATAGCATACACCGAATCGATCAGGTCATTGAAATCGGAGAAGGTATACGCAATGCCTTCCTGTCGGCAATCTTTAAAGTTGCCAAAGTCAGGTCCGATAACTGTTTTGAAATTAGCGATTGACTCAATCAATGCACCCGAACTTAATACGCTCTGCGATTGATACGTAAAAACAACAGTTCGAGAAGCATGCATCAATGTCTTAAGTTCTTCGTCGGAGGTAAACTTATTACAGATAGTTATACGATCTGTAACTAAACTCATCAAAGCCTGATAATACGTTGAATCAGGGCATTTCCCCTGAATATGTATGCGCAAGTTATTGTCCCCACGTGCATGAACAGCTTCTAAAAACTCCTTAATTCCTTTATAGGGAAGTATGGAACCCCACACCAAGACATCATATTCAGAATCGGCTGATGTAGGGAAAGTTGATTCGTTTTGTTTGAATGGGTGTGGATAATAGACGATGCTGCGTGCACCAGGTAGTTGTACATCTCCAGTATGGGCAATTCTGACATCTGCCTGTTTCATTAACAGTTTCCGGAAATAGGCAGCTATTCGTCGGTTTTTGGGACTGTGACTAACTTTGTTGTGAATAGTCCATATAACTTTTACGCCCGACAGTTTCAGAAAAGGTATTAGAAAAATTAACGCAATTGCCTGTACATGGCCCATAGTGCGGTTGGCAACCTCTTCTACCCAGTTAAAAACGACAGCATCTAAACGATGTGCATACCGAAAGATATCAATCACACCCAGCCAGGCGGTTTTACTACGTACCACGCTCACCTCGGTCTCTTCCAAAGCCTTTACCAAATCTTTAATGTAGGGGTTCGTATCAGGCTTTATACTATATGACCGATCAGGGTATACGTACATTTTTATTTGTTTCATAATTAATTTCAGGTGTAGAGGTAGGGGAAAAAGTCATTCTGGTACAGAAGCTTCGATTCTCGCTTCCCAATGATTTTGGCCGGAACACCACCGGCTATGCTCATGGGTGGAACGTCTTTCGTCACTACTGCTCCTGATGCGATAACACTCCCCCGCCCAATGCGTACACCCGGTAGAATCGTTACGCGCGAGGCAACCCAAACATGGTCTTCAATGATAACATCGCCACTTTTGGTGTCGTGGTAGTCTGAGTGGGGGTCGTGTTCAAGCGTAAAAATCCAGGTGCCGCGCGCAATATCCACATTGTTATGAATGACAATTTTTCCAGCTCGTCCATCAAGCAAGCAATCCGGATTAATGATACAGTTATCACCAATCTGAATGTGGCTTTTGTCGATATGTTTGCTCAGTATCTTTACGTTTACGCACACATTCGACTTCTTGCCCAGCCGCAAATAACCGCGAATCAGTAGAAGACGAATACCATTGATGGGTATTCTGGCGATAAAGGCGTTATAAACGTACAACCTTAACGCTGTAGCAAACTGCTTTACTTTCAGGCCCATACAATTGTGCGTAATGATTTGATAATTAGTTTCGCATAGCTAAGGGTTAGATTTGCCCAGCCAAACACGGTGTTGGCATGTCGTTTATTCAGCACTATATTATGGCGGATGTTATGAAGAGAGCGGTTAGAGACAAGCATCTTTCTAAGATCGTCAAAACTCCGCGCTTTTGTCAGACCTGTAGACTCCCGATTATTATAAATTTTGAGTGTCGGCACGGCAAATGAAGCGACACCAAGCTTACCTGCCCGGAGAAAAAAGTCCATATCGCCGTGGTATTGAGGAAATATGTCAGCGTCGAAGAAACCAACTTTTGTTAACACGGTAGCTGGAATAACCGTACCCATGCCACCCGACCAGTCGATTCGGATAATGTCGTTGAACTGCCCACGGTCGGTCTCGTTGGCCCCTATTAGTTTTTTCTGACCTGTTTTGTGGGAATAATAACAACCATAATTGAAAAGCTTATTCGACTCGCCAAGCCAGTATATTTTGGAAACCAAAATAGAACGGCTGTAGGCGGGTTCTTTTTTTAGTACCGCATCAAGCTCCACAAAGTAGTCGATTTCGCACAGCGTATCGTCATTCCAAAGAATAACGAAATCGGCCTGTAAATGCTCTACGGCGTGTTTGGCTCCGAGATTTACAGCCCCACTCCACCACAGATTTCCATCACCTTTTATCAAGTGTATGTCTGGGTAATGCCTGGAAATCCATTCTGAACTGCCATCGGTTGAGCCGTCGTCAACAACGACTACTGCAAAGCGATACGCACTATCCAAAACGTGATTTTGGTGGTAACTAAGGGCGTCATACAGCGACCGGATGCCCTTCTGTGTGAGCAACAGCCGGTTGTGAATGGGTATGATGATGCAGATGGTATTCATTGGCTTTATCCGTTATGTAGAAAAGGCAGGCAAAAGGCACGAAGTACGACGGAGTCTCGAAGAAGTTGGCCCCCGTGAAAGCCGTTAGTGCACACAGCACGAAGCACAATCGAATGTATCTGGGTATAATCAGATGCTTACGCGGAATAAGCACTTTAGCGTAGAACATAATTACGACCACTACGTAGAACAAGCCAAACTTGTTGAAAGCACCTATTAGCCCTACATCGCTTCTGTATAAACCCAACCCCCACTTCAACTGCTCTTTAATTTCTTTACCATAGGGGCTTAGATCATGCTCCCACCCATTACCAAGCAGGTAGCACAGCGGGTGCGGCCAATACTCAAACAGGAAATAGTTTATTTCAAGTGCCCGAACATAATCGCCGGAGGTGACTCCCTGCTCTTTCGACAACTCGATCAGTGCCAATATAAAGTCGCCAGCAACAGCGAAGAATACGAGAGCAAACCCAAAAAATAAGGTTGTGAAACGAATACGTTTGACACTGGCAACTTTAAAGTTGAGGAAAACATCGGCGGTGAAAACCAGTATCAGGCCGAATATCACTTGCCTTGACTGCATGAGTAGTATAGCGGCAATCACTAAGGCAAATAATGCAATGTTTGATAGCGACAACTTCTCATAGATCTTCTGCCACATGTAGGTAGCCAGAAAATAACTGAATCCGACACCCGCTATCCAAATCCGCACAATCCCCCCCCTTATATCGACATTTCGCTCCTTACCATCCTCATAGGTCACACCGTGGTATACATCGAACAGAACAGTAGGGTAAGTGAACTGCTGCACGACCATAATTATTGACCAGGCAACCCCAAAAATGATGAGCAGCTTCTCCAATTTATATGGATCAACGTTCATTTTATGGAGTGCGAAATACAGCAACCAGAAGAAGATTACTCTGGATGTTAATAACGACAAGGCAAAATTTTGGTCGTGAAATAAAAAGGCTGGTATAGCACTCAGCAAGCTGAGAATGATGATTGCCTTGACGTAAAAGACAAATGGTGTTCGTATGCGCTTGGGGTGCGATACATTATACCAAATCAGCACTAATACGATAGCGGCCTCTAATGCATCAAAATATATATCATCAATGAGCGAGAAAGAGAACAGACGTACTGAGACGGCAAACAGTATTCCGATTAGAAATAAGTGACTGTTCATGTAGAGTGCGAGTTATTATTCGATGCAAACACAAATGCGGATTGCACTTGTCTCATTTATTCCACAAACCCACGGCAGTACCTGAGATAATTTTTTGGCATTGCAATGAGTACACTACGCCTAACACCAGAAAAAACAGCGTATTAGTCCCTACCACCCCAATTATTCCAAAGCTTTTGCCGAAATAGATGGCAATGGGAATGTTCAGCAAAGCCCCAATAATGACGAGTATCAGTTGTAAACGAATCTTGCCAATTCCATTTAGCAGGTAGACATGCAGCATATGCCATAGATTGGCAATTACGTACATAGCCATGCATACTGATAAGGACATTGGAACAGAAACACTCTCACCTATCCACAGCTTAAAAAGCAAGGGCGAACAGACTAAAATCAGAATTGTCAGTGCCGCAAAAGCAAGCCATAGTTTTCGCATCTGGTGCAGGCTATTTCTCAACCAGTTGAAATCCTGCTTCGCATAGGCGTCGGTGAATGAACTCCACAAGGGTAGCATGATGATGTTAAACACCACGATAGTTACGGAGAATAGCTTGTAACAAACACTGAAGATAGTGACCTGTTCAGGGCCAAGCAACTGATTGATAATTACATAGTTGGATTGAAAGATTACCAATACGCTAATCTGAATGACGAAGAAAATACCGCCTGTGTTCAATAGGCTACCAGCATGTTTAAAGCGAATAAACTGCCAGTTGGGAGCCAGAGAAGCAAGCACATTGCGATACAGAAACAGCGATGAAACAATGAAGGCCAAAACAGGCATACTCGCCACAATCGCCACCAGTGCAAACAGGCTGCTTGGTACGTAGTGTATGCAGTAGTAGATGGCGGCTAACGTGCTGAGTTGACCAAACAGCGCAATGAACGAGGCTTTGGCTGATTGATGAGTTGATGCAAGCACAACATTGATAAGCTGCACTACAAACTGAATGCAAAAACAACCCACGGCCACCCACATTACCGAGCGTAGTGTTTCTTCTTTCTCGGCGTCTACGTTCAGCACGCTTCTCCACTCCACAAAACTGCTACTGACCGCAAACACGACAAAGGTTAAAATCGCAATCAGGGCAAGAACGGCGTAGGTAGTGCTGACATAAACTCGCGCTTTTTCTTTTTCACCAATCGCCAGCGAGTGAGCCAGCTTATTCCTAAGACCATTGCCCAAACCGACGTCGAAGAAATTAAGCCACTGAACAATTGAGCTAATAGTTAACCAAACACCGTATTGCGCCGGAGAAACATAGTTGATTGTCATGGGAACCAGTACCAGCCCAACTAATATTCCACCAGCCCGGATCAGGAAAGAAAGAGCAATATTTCGTCTAACCAACACTGTCCTTTCGTGGCCTCTCACGAAAAAATCGGTCAGTTTACTTTTTAGGGCAGTTACCATTAGCATAAAAGACTGCTCTTCCTCAGCGGATTATTTATGATTCTTCTCGTAAAGAAAAAATACGTTCTGGGCTGTACATGCTTGTCAAACCGTCACGGCCAGACGGGCTAGCATGCTGTCGTGAATCTGCACCATCGTCGCCTTTAGGTCATACGTCCACCACCAGCCCGGATAGTGGGCCTGGAACTTGCTCAGATCCGAGATGTACCAGATGTGATCCCCACTCCGGTTGGTCTCACTGTACTGGTAGTTCATCACGTTGCCCGAAATCTCCTCGCACAACCCGATGGCCTCCAGCATCGAGCAGTTGGCATACCGGCCACCACCCGCGTTGTAGACTTCGCCCGCCCGGGGTTCTGATAGAAATGCCAGAACATGTTCACCAGATCCCAACTGTGGATGTTGTCCCGCACCTGCTTGCCCTTGTAGCCAAAGATCGTGTACTGGGTGCCAGTGATGGCGCACTTCATCAGATAACTCAGAAAGCCGTGCAACTGCGCCCCCGAATGGTTGGGACCCGTCAGGCAGCCCCCCCGGAAAACGCCCGTCTTCATGCCAAAGTAGCGACCATACTCCTGCACCATGATGTCGGCGGCTACCTTGCTGGCCCCGAAGATGGAGTGCTTGGTATGGTCCAGGCTCATGTGTTCATCGATGCCGTGTTCAAAGTAGGCATGGGTCTGCTCGATTTCCCAGCGGGTATCGGTCTCGATGAGGGGCAGGAAGTTAGGATTGTCGCCGTAGACCTTGTTGGTGGAGGTGAAGATGAAGACGGCTTCGGGGCAGTGCAGGCGGGTCATCTCCAGGAGGTTAAGCGTGCCAACGGCATTGACGCCAAAGTCGGTGAAGGGTTCGCGGGCGGCCCAGTCGTGGGAGGGCTGGGCCGCGGTGTGGAGGATGAGCTTGATGTCGGTTCCGAACTCCTGGAAGATGGTCTGGAGCTGGGGCACCTCGCGGATGTCGGCGGTGCGGTGGTGGTAGTTGGGGAAGGCGTCGGCGAGTCGGTTTCGGTTCCAGTCGGTGGAGCCGTCGGGTCCGAAGAAGTACTGACGCATGTTGTTGTCGATGCCGACGACGAGGTCGAATTTATCGGCGAAAAAGGCGACGGCTTCACTGCCGATGAGGCCCGCCGAACCCGTAACTAATGCAATATTCATAGAAAAACAGTTTTTGTAGAGGTAATTGATTACCAGGCTTTTTTGTCTCCTTTAATCATGCAGGTAGCCGTCCACCAGCAGATTTTTATGTCTAACAGAAATGTGCGTCTTCTGATGTATAGCCGGTCTAAGCGCACGCGCTGAACCATGTCGACCAACCGGGCAGTTTCGCCCCGGCAACCGCGTACCTGCGCCAGTCCGGTGATGCCGGGCTTTACGGCATAGCGGCTGGGGTAGCCGGGCAGCGTGTGCCAGTGCTGGGCGTCGAGGGCAATGGGATGCGGACGTGGGCCAACAATGCTCATCTGCCCCATCAGTACATTGAATACCTGCGGCAGTTCGTCGAGGTTGGTTTTACGCAGTACGCGGCCAATACTCGTGATACGCCGGTCGTTTTTGGTGGCCTGCTTAAAGGTCGCGTTGCGCTCGTAGGTCATCGTTCTGAACTTCAGGCAGCGAAACGGGCGACCGTTGCGGCCCGTGCGCAACTGCACGAACAGAGCCGGGCCGGGCGAATTGATCCGAATGGCAAGAGCCAAAGCCGGTACTAACCAACTCAGCACCAGAATCACCGCAACTGAAGCCACTACGATATCGAAGGCACGTTTTATCCAAATGCCCACTTGATAGCCCAGCACCGTGCGTGACTGGCTCGCTGAATGCACATCCGTAACGGCAACCGGCTCCGAAACCGGTGGTATGAAAAGGTCGAGCATAATGGGTATGGATAAAAATTACTATTTCCGCTTGTGAATCGTGATTTTGGCAGGCTTATTCGGTTCCTCATAATAGCCGCCGTAGCCGTAACTGTAGCCGTATTGATACGACTCGCCCCCGCCAACGCCGTTCAGAATCAGGTTTAAGCGTTGAAACCGGTGTTCTTTATATAAGTTGTCGATCATGCGGATATAGGCTTTGGGCGTATGGTCGTGGCGCACCATAAACATCGTGGCGTCAACGTGGGGCGCAATCAGTTGTGCATCGGTCACTAACCCAATTGGGGGCGTATCAACAATGATGTAGGCAAACCGCTGGCGCAACTCGCGGAAGAGTTCTTCAAGCTGTGGGCTGCTGAGCAATTCGGCGGGGTTTGGCGGAATTGGCCCGCTTGTGATGATGTGGTAGTTCGGAAAGCCGGGAATCTCCTGCAAGATGTCGTCTACAGTGGCTTCCTGAATCAGGTAGTTGCTGATACCCACGGTGTTTAGCAGCCCAAGCACCGAGTGTAGTTTAGGTTTGCGGAGATCCATTTCCAGAATCACCGTTGGGCGGTCGACCAATGCCAGGCTGGCTCCCAGGTTCAGCGACAGAAACGATTTACCTTCGCCACTGATGCTTGAGGTGAACATCACTACCTGACTGTCGGTGGGATTCGAGCGCAGAAACTGGAGGTTGGTACGCAGCGTTCGGATCTGTTCGGCAATAACCGAGCGTTTGCCCGATACCATCACGAGCGGATCGACGTTGCGGCTCGCCATAATTTCGCCCAGAATAGGCACCTGCGAGGCCGATTCAATATCAGACCGGCGGCTAACGCGGTCGTTCAGGGCGTCGCGGGCGGCAATAGCTCCCACAGGCAGCATCAGTCCCAGCAGTCCGAACAGCAGAAAGATGGTAGCTTTCACGGGCTTCACCGGCTCCGAACCCGACCGGGGCGGGTCGATGGTGCGGCTGTCGGCCACGGTCGAGGCATAGGACAGGGCCGTTTCTTCGCGCTTTTCAAGCAGGTACGTGTACAGGTTGTTTTTGATGGCCTGCTGCCGGGTAATGTTCACCAGTGCCCGTTCTTTGCGCGGAATTGTCCGAATCTGATTCTCCAGTTGGCGGTTGGTGAGCCGGAGCTGCTGCCGGGTGCTGGTCAGTGCCTGCTTCATGTTCTGTACATTGTCGGTCAGGCTGGCTTTGGTAGCTTTTATCTGACTATCGAGCGACTGCAACATGGGGTTGTTGAGCGTGGTGGTGCGGCTCAACTGATCGCGTTGCAGTTCCAGCTCGTTCAGTTTGCCCACTAAGCCCACCAGCACGGGGTCGCTCACGCTGAGCGTTGCCGGGGCCATTCCGCGCTCGTTGCTGCGGCTGCTCAGATACCGTTCCACGTCTTCGATTACGCCAAGCTGAATGGTTGTTTTATTCAACTGGCTATCATTATCTTTCACAGTTTCCAGAAATACCTGCGCCTGCGAACTCAGGTCGGTAATTCCCTCTGCCGACTTGAAACTTTCAACGCCTTTTTCTACCGTCGAGAGTTCGCCCGCAATCAGCCGCAACCGCTCCTCAATGAAGCTGAGCGTATTAGAAGCCACAATGTTCTTATCGACTACGGCGGCCTGATTGTATTCGCTGATGAGTTTGTTCAATACGGCTTCGCCTTTGCGCGGCACTGCATCTTCGAGCGTAAGCTGCAACACGGTCGAGGCTTTGCTCGTAGGTTCAACGGTTAGCTGCTTAAGATACCCTTCAACCGCATCCTGCCGGGGCAGCACCTGCACAATGATGGGGTCGCTACCCGTTTTTAATCGATGATGAGCAAATACCCGCACCCGACCATACGGCGTTTGAACGCTCTGATTGACCGGGTAAATTTTGTCGTTGATCCGTACTGTATTCGGGCTGGTAGCGGTAATTTCCAGTTCGTTCTCATACAATGCCGGCGTAGGTTTCTCTACCACCAACCGAATGGGGGCAACATCGTAGATTTCGCGTTTGCCGAGGTTGGTCGGCTGAAAATACTGCACGTCGAGACCGAGACCACCCACTACCTTATCCATCAGGGCGTGTGATTTCAGGATTTCCATCTCATTTTCCACGACCTTTTTCGGCGCGAAAATGTCCATCTCTTTCAGGATGTTTTCTTCGCTCAGCCCTTTCTTGTCGTCTTTGATGAGCAGGCTGGTCTGCACCTTATAAATAGGTGTTTGATAGAGCAGGTACGCATAGGCACCGGCACCGGCCAGAATCAGTGAGGCAACAAACCATTTCCAATGCCGCGCGTAGCGCATCAGGATCGCCCGCAGGTTGGGCGTATTCTCCGCTTCGTATAATTGATACGGAGCATAGGCGTAATTATTCTGATTCGACATGAACGTGTCTGTTTAGAATTGCGAAACGATAATCGCAAGAAAGGATAAACCGCTGAGTATGATTGGTAATAGCTGATTGGTTCGGTCGGCAGTAGCTGCCCGAACCCGCGTAGGTTCTACATACACAATATCGTTGGGGTGCAGGTAGTAGTAGGGCGAATTGAACAGATCGCGCTGGGTCAGATCGATGCGGCCAAAACTCCTGTTTCCGTTTTCTTCCCGGATAATCAGCACGTTATCGCGCCGACCATATATAGTCACGTCGCCCGACAGGCTGAGGGCTTCGAGCAGGGTAATCTGTTCGTTCGGTATCGAAAACAGCGATGGGCGGGCTACCTCCCCCATGACTGATACCCGAAAGTTCAGATTACGAATGTTGACAGTAGGCTCTTTCAAATACTCTTTAAGCGACTCGCGCAGCCGGTCTTTCACCTGGGTAATGGTTTGCCCACTCACTTTCACTTTTCCCAGCATGGGCAGCTCAATCATACCGTTGGCATCTACCAGATACCCGTTAGCTGGCAAAAGCGGAGTGGTATTTGTTACCTGCATCGGTACGTTGCCTCGTTCGGCAACGGTGATGGCGGCATACGGATTGAAAAAGCTGGTTGCTTCCGGGTTCAGGCTGCTCACCTGCACCGACAGGATGTCGCCCGGTTGAATAGCAGGCACGTAGCGGTCAGGAATGGTCAGACTTGCTTTTTGCCCCGATACGTCCTGAAAGTAAGCTAAATGTTGGGTGCTGACGCAGCCTGTCAGCCATTGTGTACTGATAAGGAATCCAACCAGTAGGCGCAGAGAGAACAAACGTAGAGTTGGTTTAGCCAGATGTAGAGTCATACAATTGATTTTCCTGAGTTCGCAGAGTAGTTTATCGCACACTTATTACAGTATGCCTTTATTATTGTCCAGACAAAAATAGTAAAGTTTTTGTTTACGAAACAATATCAAAGTTACAACGGTAATATATTTTTCTTAGTGATTTTTCCGCTTACATCAGCATAATATACCACCTAAAGCTGCGATGGCGAGCATAAATGTTTATGCCAAAAAACTTCTTTTTTTCTAACAATCATTTGATTATCAGATGTTTATAACAGATGTGTTTTTATCACGGTAGGCCGTTTAATTTTCTATTATTTCTTAATTACCCAGAAAATTTTCCAAAAAACTTTACTGATTTCATACAACTGTTACTGTGAAAAATACCAGTAAAGTTAGGTAAAAAATAAATAATATGTTACTGTTAATTTTATACAGTAAATTCAAACTAAATTTATTGCGATGTTTATGCGACTATCTCTATTCATCAGCTTCCTTTTGTTCGCAAATCAGCCAGGACGGGCTGCCCATCAGCCCGATACATCTGGTGTGATTACGCGACAACACGCCGTTCGCCTGCATATAGGAACAACGGGGCCGGGGCTGTTTTATAACCGGCAACTAAGCTCAGCAAAGCGGTTGTGGTTGCGCGTTGGCGGGCAATATATTGCTTACCGTCAACCGATTCGGGTCAATGTCTCGTCGGAGTCGTACATCACCGTCGATCCTGATTTTATGATTGGGCTGGCGCAGGCCGGGCTGATGTGGCAACCGTTCCGGCGCGGGTCGTTCTATCTGGCGGGCGGGCTTGGGTATACCTGGCATCCGCACCTCGGCGCAGTTGTTACTACCGATAAAAAACTGAATCTGGGTGGGCTGGAACTGCTGCCCGAAGACGTCGGTACGGTCAGTTTAGCCGTTCGCTGGCGTCCGGTAGTGGGTTATTTCGGCTTCGGTTTCGGGCGACCCGTTCCGCGCAGACGCTGGGGTGTGGGCGTTGAGCTGGGCGCGTTCTACCTCGGTCGGCCCCGTGTCGATCTGGCCTACGAAGGTTTTTTAGAGACAACCAACCTGAGCGAGCAAGTGCCTGTAGTTGAGCGAAATCTGTCGAATTATCGCTATCTGCCATCGTTAAATTTTACGCTTACGTACCGACTACCATGACTGTTCGTCTGCTTTATCTGCTATTCTTTTTTGTTACGCTCGATGCCTGCCAAAACCCGCTCGACGGCGTACAGTTGCGGCTGAAAGACCCGCTTCAGGAAAGTGTTGTCGAGTGTCGTCTGTATGACCCGGCGGGCAATCCGCTGCCTAAAAACAGCCGGGTAATTCTGGCCGGACCCGACGCCAGCCGGGTTGTGACAACATTGAACACCACTAACTTCAAAATTAACAGCGATGGTGTTCTGCTGATGGCTGCATCGCCCACTGTAACGCCAGGCCCGGCCCAGCCGCTGCGGTTCACGGTGGCCGTTGAAGCCGATGGCTACTTAGCTGTTGTTCAGCCGATTGTGCTAACTGGCCCGGCCCGGCAAACGCGGGTGCTGCGCCAGATCAATCTTGCCAGACCGCCCCGAAGTCTGGTAGCCGCGCAAACAAATAGCCGGGCCAGTACCGACGGCACCCTGCCAACTACCCTCGCCCTCACCACTGCCGAACAAACGCCCGACGCTGACCGCGCTACGGTTACGTTCGCGCCAGGCACCAAACTAACTGACCGCGACGGGCAACCTGTGGGCGGCAATCTGACACTGGCCGTACTGCACACCAACACCCGTACAACGGCTTCGACCAGTCAGGTGCCGGGCGGAGGCATTTTGTCGGATGTTAAGCCGCTTCCGGGCCAACCCACTCCCGGTACGTTACGCATCACGTCGATAGCCGGGTCGGTTACGTTCGCGCTGTATAACGAGCAGTATGCGCTGGTTCGCAGTCTGTCGCAGCCCATGCGCTGGACGATGGAGCTGAATCCGACTACCATCAATGGGCAAAAAGCGCGGGCCGTACAGGTGGGCGATACCATTCCACTGTATAGTTACGATGCGTTTACGAATCGCTGGCAGCAGGAGAAACCCGGCATTGTGGCCCGAAACAATCAGACCGGGCGGCTCGAATACCGGGCCGAAGCCACCCACGCGGCTGCCTACGTTGCCACCTGGACCGAGTCGGTCTGTGATTTGGGGCCGGTTTTTCGGGTCAATAGCAAGCTTGCCAACGTAGACGTTAATTACCGGTGTCAGTTGGTCGATGCCCGCACCAACGAAGTGGTTGGTAATTTCTATGCGAACGTGAACAACGGTGCGCTGATTCGGGTCTATAACCAGGTATCGGGCCGAAGCCTGAAACTGCGCGTATACGACGAAACCGACGCCTGGGGCAAAGGAGCGAAAGGCGGGTTAATGGCCGAATCGGGCGAGGGCATCACCTGCGACCAAACGCCCGTTGCCATCAATTTAAGTGCCCTGCCAGTGCCGCCTGCCATGAAACTGGAAATACGGTTTGCCTGCCCCAAAGGCACGAAGTTGGACGAAGCCTCGCTCCCGGCCCTGTTCAAAGCCCAGTACAGTGAAGTAGGCAAAGAAAACTGGCGCGACCTGCTGACGGCCACGCGCACCCAACGGGCGGCCACGTCGTATAAACTTCAGGTGGGCAAACGCTACGATTTCCGGGCCAGTACCGACGGCGGGGCTACCTGGCCGTTGCGCCAGCCTAACTATCTGGTAGACAAAGCCGACTGGACGCTGAAAATAGAAGCCGAGATGTATTGTAAATGACTCCACGCATGAAAATCCTGATTCTTCGCTTTTCTTCTATCGGCGATATCGTACTGACTACCCCCGTTGTTCGATGCCTGAAGCAACAATTACCCGGGGTGTCGGTGCATTTTTGTACGAAACGGGCCTATCAGCCACTAATCGAGCATAATCCGCATATCGGTCATCGGCATTATTTAGACGACCGCCTGCCCGACCTGATTCGGCAACTCCGCGCCGAACGGTTCGATTACGTAATTGACCTGCACAACAACCTGCGAACGCGCCTGATTAAAACCGCTCTGGGCGTTCGTAGCTACACTGTCGATAAGCTGAATCTTCGCAAGTGGCTCTACGTGCGGTTTAAGGTAGACGTGATGCCTGACCTGCACATTGTAGATCGCTATTTGGCTACGGTAGTGCCATTAGGCGTCAGAAACGACGACCTCGGCTTGGACCATTTTATACCCGACCATGAGCAGGTTCCGTTCAGTAGTCTGCCCATAACGCACCAATTTGGTTATGTTGCTTACGCCATTGGCGGGCAGCATGCCACCAAACGCCTGCCCGCATCACGCATGGTCGACCTATGTCGGCAGTTAAACGAACCGGTCATATTGCTCGGCGGCACCAACGACCGGGCCGCTGGTGAGCAGGTAGTAGCCCTGTTGGGCAGCAAACGGGTTTACAACGCCTGCGGCCTCTACAGTATCAACCAATCGGCTTCGCTGATACAACAGGCGCGAATGGTATTCAGCCACGACACCGGGCTGATGCACATAGCGGCAGCCTTTCAGAAAACAGTTTATTCTATCTGGGGCAATACTACGCCCCGGCTGGGTATGTATCCATATAAAACAAAGTTTATAGTTCTGGAGAATCAAACTATACACTGCCGCCCCTGTTCTAAAATCGGCCATGATTATTGCCCACTGGGACATTTCCGCTGTATGATCGACTTGCCTATTCCGGCTGATGTGCTGTCGTCGGCCCAACAGAAAACAATTAGCTGATCGTTTCTTACCCGGTAGACAGTATTAACTACAACAATAGACCATAAAATTTTTATTAAATGTATAGTTCTGATAAACAAAGGTTTATATAAAATTCACCTGCCTTTTAATCAATAATCTAATTTATTGCAATCTAAGGTTGTAAACCCTGCGTATGCCTGTCATTCTGTTCAACGCAGAACAGTGTTTTCAAACCTTTTATTACTCAATGAAAAACGTTAACAAACTCCCCGAAACGACCCCGATATTGGCTGATAGCCGCCGGTCGTTTCTGCGGGTGGCTTCAGTGGCAGCCGTTACGGGTGGCCTGCTGACGGCCTGCTCAACGGCAGACATGCAAGTACAGCCCAGCGGGGCACGGGCCGCTGCTCCGGGCGATGTTGTTACCCTCCCCGGTGGCGATATCGGCATCCTTAACTACGCCTACGTGCTGGAACAGCTCGAAGCCAGGTTCTACGAAATGGTAGTGGCGAACTTCTACGAAGGCATTACGCAAATGGAGCGCCAGTTGCTGACAGACCTGCGTAACCACGAGGTTATTCACCGCGAGTTTTTCAAGGCCGCCCTGGGCGGAGCCGCTGTTCCGCAGCTAACATTCGATTTCAGCGGTATCAATTTCCGCCAGCGCACCGACGTGCTGACGGCAGCAAAGGTATTTGAAGACACGGGCGTAGGTGCTTACAACGGAGCGGGTAAATACCTGCAAAGTGCCGATTTCCTCACGTTGGCCGGTAAAATTGTATCGGTCGAAGCGCGGCACAGTTCGATCATCCGCGAAATGCAGTACATGAACCAAACGGCCTTTGCGGGCGAAGACATCGTAGACCCGAATGGCCTCCATCTGGCGTTTGAGCCATCGGCAGTACTGCCTAAGGTTCAGCCGTTTATCCGCGAAACAATCGATGCCCGCAATCTGCTAACCCGCGCAGCTTAAACTACTCAGCAATCATGAATCTCCAAAATATATTCAATGAACTCGAAAAGGTCGACGGGGAAGTATTCGACCGGTTGGCGCATGTATCACGCCGGGGTTTGTTTAGCTCCCTGACGAAAAAAACGGTAGCTGTAGCGGCACCCGCTGTTATGGCTTCGGCTATGACCAGCGCATACGGCCAAAGCAGCCAACTGCCACAAAACGTGGTCGACGTGCTCAACTTCGCCCTGCTGCTGGAGTACCTGGAGTACGAATTCTACGACATTGCCAACAATTCGCCCGGCCTGGTTCCAAACCAGTTTAAGCCGGCGTTCGAGTTTATCCGTCGGCATGAAGAAGTACACGTCAAATTGCTGAAGTCGGTATTAGGCTCGCGGGCGATTGCCAAGCCGGGTTTCGATTATTCGGCGAAAGGAGCTTTCCCTGATACATTCCGCAACTTCCAGACCTTCGCGGCTGTGTCGCAGGCGTTTGAAGACACGGGTGTACGGGCCTATAAAGGTCAGGCTGCCAACCTGATGAATGCCAAGCCAATTCTGGAAGTAGCCCTGCAAATCCACGCGGTAGAAGCTGCCCACGCAGCCCGCGTTCGGAACATTCGCGGTCAGAAAGGCTGGGTTGTTGGTGGTGGTCCGCAGGGTCTGCCTGCTGCCGCTGCCGGTGTGTATATGGGCGAAGACAACGTGATTCAGGGAGGTGCCAATCTGGTAGCCCTGCTGGGGAGCCAATTCTCGACCGACGCCATCACAGAAGCGTTCGACGAGCCGCTGACCCGCGAACAGGTTGTCGCTATCGTGACGCCGTTCTTATAAATTTCTGTTTATTTTGAGTCCTACACATGATGTGTAGGACTCAAAACATTTCTGATACAACCGTAAAATCCCTTCCTTTAGGGCGGGTGTACAAGGTCAGGCCCACAGCGCAATCGGTACGCCGACCGAGTCCGTTAACTTTAAAGGGTACTGATACTGCATACTGCCGAACGCACCCAACCAGCAAAGTCAACTGGCTTTGCTGGTTGGGTGCGTTCGGTTTGTGTATAACCTGGTTTTGGAATTTCTAAAATTACGCTGGGCCGGGCTTAACTCAATGCTGGACTACAAAGCAGACTGATACGGCAGGAACATCCTGCGTATCGGTTGCTTTGCGTCCCGGCGGGAAGCGAAAGCTTTCGAATCTGTTCGGTGTGCGGTTGGCATAACAAAAATTTAAACCTATCAGACCGTGTTTGGACGCATACGGCAATGGTCATAGCGTTGGGCGTGACCAGAACGCGGGGGAGGATTGGTTATCGTTTCAGCCACAACAATACGCTGATTAAGACAGACACCAACGCTGATGCCCAAAGAATCCAGGTCATCCAATGCGCTGGTACTTCGCGGTGGGGTCGGTAAAAAAGGGCTGGTTTCGCTGGCACCATCTCACCCGCTGCATTACGGGCGCAGAAATCGGCAAAATTCGCATAGTCGGCAAATTGCGCCAGTGCGTCGAGCGTTCCAAGCGTCGCGTCTGATGAGTGCCAGAACGTTTGGAGGTCGTGGGCTTCAACCCATTGGTTGGTATGCATCATCACTCGTTCGCTCAACGTCTCAAAATCGCGCAGTTGCCAGTGTTCGGGCGGTTCCCAGCGCAAAATACGCTCGATTTGCTGTTTGAGATCGTGCGTAGATCGGCCAGGCCTGTCCGACAAGCCGTCAGGCCAACTAATGTGCCGGGTTTTTCTAATAGGCATAGTCAAATAAACATATTTTTCTTGCCAATTACTGTCTACTCCAGCTCAAACGTTATCGTTACGTTTCCAGAGCCAAGAGCCGCTGCCAGCCCCGCCGGATTGTCAATTCGTCCGAGCTTGGTATAGGAGTAAGAAGTTCGAAAGGTTTCGTAAAACAGCACCAGTGTATTAGACCCATATAACATCAGGTCGCCGGTTTGAATCGTGCCGGGGTTTGCTGCATTGGTGGGCAATACACTGGTCAGTTCGGCAAACTTCTCATTTCCATTCAACTCCCGCATAGAAAGGGTAATTGGCAGACGGGCTTTGAAAGCAGTGACGGTTGGATTGTCGAGCAAAGTTGCCGTGAACGTATTGGCCTCTATTCGGATAATTAGTCGATTGGTCATCTGAATTTTATCGTTGTTGGTTGTGCCGACCGTATCCTGACCGGTAGGATTTGTAGGTTTACAAGCTGTTGCGCTGACGAAAAACAGCAAGAGCGGCAGTAAGAGCGTAAACGAACGGTTCATGGTACTTGCTTGAATGTTTTGCTGAAATTGTAAGAGACCATCACATTCCACATGAAGTGCTGATTACCCGGTATGTTAGACGTAAAAGTCTGATTTATAGTCGATTGTAGTGAGAATGGAATGCCTTTTTTAGCTACTATGGCGGTCGCTGAAAAATAACTCCCCTGATGGCTGTCGACGTACATTAAGTATACCATCGGAATCAGGTTTAGTCCGAATCCGCTCCCAAGCCTGATAGCTGAGATGCTACTGTTTAAAAAGAAAACATCTGTGTTTTGCGGTCCCCATTTTTGCAATCCGCTGCCATGCAAATACACCGCGCCAATGCTCCAGTTGGGCGTAATCTGGTAGTTGGGTACCACCTCAGCCGCTGCGAAGCGTAGTGTTTCGGTAAGTTCACTGCTAATGCCATTTTCGGTTATTGTTCTTCTTACCAGCGTAAAGGCTGGATGAACGCCGATTCGCAAACTGAACTTCTTTTGCTCGATCAGGCGATACCTGAACCAGAAAATGAACCCACCTTTACTGGCATCTGGAACCAGACGAATGTCGGGGTCGAAACTGAACCTTTTCTTGCGCCAATAAAAATTCATAATAACCGCCGGGCTATTTAACGAAAATGTTGGGATGATAGAAAACCCATTGTTGGTAAGACCTACTGAACCCGAAACCGTGGTGAGGCCCTGGGTGCTGTCGGCAGACTGTGTAAAGCCCGTCAGCGACGCAAGTGTAAATGTCAGTAGTGCTAAACCAGTGACGATACGCTTCATTTACAGGTAATTATATTGGTGATAAATAAATTCATCGTAAAATTACCCTGCCCCCACTTGCTTACTTATATACATTTTACGGTTATGCTTACCACTTTTACAGATGCCGCAGTGAGCCACGGCTTTTGAGCGTAGATTTGATGCTAAAACAAAGCAGATGATTACTTACGACACCATAAAAAAGTACTGCGATACGTTTAACAACACAGCGCAGCACCCGCTCATTAGTTTGGTCGATTTCAACAAATCCGCCCTAATGAGCCGAATGAAGTTCACGTTGGCGTTTTATGCCATCGTCATTAAAGAAACCCGCTGCGGTGATTTGCGGTACGGTAACAAGTACTATGATTATGCCGAGGGTACTATAGTGTTTTTTGGGCCAGGGCAAGTAGTGACGAACGAGCCTGAAGGAGAACTACATAAACCCTATGGTCAGGCTCTTATCTTCCATCCCGACCTCATTAAGGGCACGAGCCTGGGCAGACAGATTCACGAATATTCATTTTTCAGGTATCAATCCAGCGAGGCTCTCCATCTTTCCGAAAAAGAAAGAGAAATTGTGAATACTTGTTTTGGCAATATTGCCACTGAAGTCGGCCAAAATATTGACCGGCACAGTAAGAAGTTAATAGTGGCTAATCTTGAACTGCTTTTAAAGTATTGTCTGCGTTTTTATGACCGCCAGTTTATTACCCGTGAGCAGGTCAACCGGGGCGTTATCGAACAGTTCGAGCAGAAACTCAGTGAGTATTTAGCAGGCGAAAAGCTAAAAACTTTTGGTGTTCCTACGGTAGCCTATTTTGCCCATGAGTTACACCTTTCACCGAATTACTTTGGCGATTTGATTAAAAAAGAAACTGGAAAATCGGCTTTAGAATATATCCAGATGCACTTGCTTGACCTGGCAAAAGAACGAATTTTCGATACCAGCAAATCAGTAAGTGAAATTTCTTATGAGTTAGGCTTTAAGTACCCACAGCATTTTACCCGATTTTTCAAACAAAAGGTAGGCGAAACGCCCAATGAGTATAGAGGATTAAACTGAATAGGCTTTCGCACAGTAGGCCCCAGAATCCAGTAAATAAACGTAGAACGTGACTGGTCAATCTACACTTTGACAATTACGCGCTTCTTCCACATCCACCACAAAATGCCGAACCAGATGAGTACAAACGTAAGTGCGCCCGCCAGTGATGCATTTTTAGGGTCGGTAAAGGGCGGGGCAATGAAGGTGCGATATAGATAATCGCGTAAGTTGACTTCCGAACCATCGGGCTGAGCCACTTTTATCAGGCTCATGATACGTGGAATCAGGCCCGACAAAAAGAATACTGTGATGGCATTAACGCCAAACGCGACAAACGGCATAGCCCAGCGTTGCCTGCCGGTTGCTCCCCCAGCCTGTACGTCGATGAACCAGTAACACAAAGCCAGCCCGAGCATTGCCAAACCGCCCGCCAGCAACACATACGACGAAGTCCACAGGGCTTTGTTGATGGGAAAAAAACCGTCCCAAATCAACCCACCCAGCGTAACAAGGCAACCCACTGCAAAGAGCCACGCTACTTTTTCGGTCGCATCACGGTTGCTCCGAAGCCAGCGGCCTGTGAGCAGACCAACAAGGCCAGTGCCAATAGCCGGAATAGTGCTTATCAAGCCTTCGGGGTCCCAGACTTTGGCGGGTTTGTAAACGTGCGCGGGCGTCAAAATCGTGCGGTCGACCCAGGCTGCGAAGTTAGATTCGGGTTCGAGATTGGGGTAGCCTACGCCGGGAACGGGAACAACGGTGAGTAACAACCAATAACCGATAAGCAGAATAGCCAACAACCATCCCTGCTGACGGGGTGATGTTCTTAGAAAAATAAGCGAACAAACCAGATACACCAGCGCGATGCGTTGCAGTACGCCCATGACACGCACGGTACTGATGTCGAACTTAGGGAAGAAATTGAGAAACAGCCCCAGCAGAAACAGCGTTATACTCCGTTTCACAATTTTTTGCACGACTCCCTTACCTCCACCTCTCTCTCTTTCGCCCCCTAATGCATACGTGATAGACACGCCAACGATAAACAGAAAAAACGGAAAAATAAGGTCGGTGGGTGTCCAGCCGTGCCAGTGGGCATGTTCAAGGGGTGCGTAGATATGGCCCCAGTCGCCGGGATTATTGACCAAAATCATGCCTGCTACGGTGATACCCCGAAAGGCATCGAGCGAAAGCAGGCGGGTGGACGCGACGGGTGTTCCGATTGAGGAAGGCTGATAAGTAAAGGAGGTTTGCATACTGGCTAAATCAGGTAGGGCGAAGATACACAACGACAGCGTCAAAACGCTGGCTTACCCCAATTCTACAGAGCCTGCTGTTCAGTAAACATCTCAATACCAATTGCCTGCATCAACTGGCTGGCGTTGAAACTGGTACAGATGCCGTCGCGCAACGTATAATCGAATACTAACTCGCCGTTAGTCAAATCAGATTGGAAATGGTAGTTACGTACAAATTCGCTGGCGTCGGTGAGTTGGCCGAGTTCGAGGTCGTGGGTCGAAACGAAGCCCGACGCTGTAGTTTTGTGCAACTGCCGAATCAGAGCTTCGGCTCCCCGGTGGCGGTCGGCAGAGTTCGTACCTTTCAAAATTTCGTCTAAGAAGTATAAAACTGGCAGGTGTCTCTGCGAAGCAGAACGCTGTTGCTTCGTGAGCTTAATCAACGTTTTCAGCCGGAGTAGTTCCGCATAAAACGACGACGTACTTTCTTCGAGCGAATCCTGTGTGCGCATACTTGTGAACACCCGCACGGGCGAACACCGGAACGATTCGGCACTGACCACCGCACCTGCCAGTGCCAGCACTACATTGGCCCCCACCGTGCGTAGAAATGTACTTTTTCCTGACATATTCGAACCGGTAATCAGCACCGTTTGGCCCGAACCTTCCAGCGAAAGCGAATTGGCAACGCTGCGGTCGGGGGGCAAAAGCGGATGAACTACCTGCATCATGTCGAGCTGAATGGAGCCGTCTACGATGTTGGGCGTGGCGTACTGCGGGTGCGCGTAGGCAAAACCAGCCAGACTATTGAGGGCTTCGAGTTCGGCCAGAGCCTCGAACCAGCGACTAAGGTGCGGGCCGTATTGCTGCCGCCAGCGTTCGAGCCGAAACAAATAATGAATGTCCCAAAGTGTGGGCAGGCCGAGCAACAGCGAGAAATAAGCGTTGCGTCGGTAGTTCAGGGCTTCGGTCAGCCACGCCAGTTGGCCGATAGCTTTCGAGGCTGTTAGGTTATCAGAGGTCAATGCTTTGCGAATGGCTTGCAGCCGTAGCGCGTCGCCTTTAACGGTTTCGGCCTGACCGAATAAACTCCGGTAGGCACCCAGCGCGGTTGAGATGGTGAAGGTTTGTTCGCTCAGCTCTTTTGCCCGGTTAGCGGTCTGACTCAGCAAAAACCCATGAGCCGCCAAACCAGCCAGCACAGCCGCGCCGGGTACATAACCTGATAACCAGGCAATAAACAACGCCAGTGTAACGGCGGGCAACCCAAACCGCAGGACGTTCAGGAAAGCAGGTAGCGGAGTTCCCTCGGCAGTAGCCCAGCTAACGAGCGTTTCGGGCGAACGGCCAATGGTTTCTTCCTGATAGGCCAATACCTCAAACCGTTGCCGCCACTCAAGTTGGGGCGTCAAATCGGCCACGGCCAACTGCCGTAAGTGTATGGCATCGGGCAATGACGGATTCAGCAGCCACTGTGCCAGCCGGTTTTCGCCCTCGTGCGTATGTGTCCGGTTCAGAAGTCGAAACAGCGATTGCCGCCCGAATACGTCGAGGTCGCTGCTGTAGGAATGCGCTGGATTCACGAATCGCTGGTCCATCTCCGGGCGCAGGTACTGCCGGTTGAGCCGGGCCGCTTCGTCCTGATTGATAAACGCCAGATGCCGGTTTAGTTCGCGTTCCTGCCGTATCTGCTGATGCTTTTTCAGCAATGCCAGAAAGCCCACAATGCCCGCTAACAAGGCCACAACCGCTCCCGTTTGCTGGTCGGCCCGCGCCAGCAACCAAACGATAATAACTGCCCCAAAAAACCAGAGAATCCGCCAGAACGCCAGTTGGTTATATCGCCGTTGAGCGGCTTGTCCGGCTTGCTGAAATTGCTGTTGACGGACGGAAAAGGTATCGGACATACGTAACGCGGCTGTAAAGCCGCTTTGTTTCGCACTGCTCTGTTACTTACGGCTTTCCAGCCGCGTTACTGATTACACCCTTGACAAACGCCCTGAATGAGCAGGTTCATTTCTTTGCGGGCGTAGCCGTCGGGCAGGGCAATGGCCGGGATATGAACGCCGTCTAAGCAGGTGGTTTGGCCGCAGGTTTCGCACTTGAAATGTACGTGGTCGTGATGGTGGTGGCCTTCGGTGCAGGTTTCACGGCAGAGGGCATATTTGGTGCCGCCTTCATCGTCCAGCACCTTGTGAATCAGGCCCACGTCCAGAAACGTCCGCAGCGTTCGGTAGATCGTTACGCGGTCGTGGTCAGGGCCGAGGCCACTCTCCACGTCGCTATGCGCCAGCGCGTGACCGGCGTTCAGAAACAAATCCAGCACTTCTTCCCGGCCACTCGTGTGCCGCAGGTTGAAGGTTTTGAGCGTTTGGGCAGCGGTCATGGTTTTAGTGAACCTTTGTGTAGAGACGCAGGATATTGCGTCTCACTCGCGTCAGTAATTTTCACCAACCGGAAAAATTATCCGGCGGCTAAGACGCAATATCTTGCGTCTCTACTCTATTGTTTCAAACTGCAATTTAACCAGATTGGCGTAAATGCCGTCTTCGTATAAAGCCAGTTCGTCGTGGGTGCCCTGTTCGGCAATCAGGCCGTCGCGTAGCACGTAAATCTGATCGACCTTCCGAATCGTTGCCAGCCGGTGAGCAATAATAATCGTCGTGCGGTTTTGCATCAACTCGTCCAATGCGTCTTGCACCAAGCGTTCGGACTCGGCGTCGAGCGAACTCGTTGCTTCGTCGAGAATCAAAATCGCCGGGTCTTTCAGAATGGCGCGGGCAATGGCAATGCGCTGCCGCTGACCACCCGATAGTTTAACACCGCGTTCGCCCACAATGGTTTGCAGACCGTCGGGAAAGGTGTCGATAAACTGGAGTGCGTTGGCTTTGCGGGCTGCTTCGCGTACTTCGGCTTCCGTTGCACCCGGTTTGCCGTACTGAATATTCTCAAAAATTGTACCGCCAAACAGCATTACTTCCTGCGGCACCACGGCGATGTTCTTCCGTAACTCGGTCACGTTAAAGCTCGTCAGGTCGCGGCCATCGACGGTTATCTGCCCGCTGCCGCGTTCGTAATACCGCATCAGCAACTGCACAATGGTCGATTTACCGGCTCCGCTCTGACCTACGAGCGCGATTTTCCGTCCGGCGGCTACGTCGAGCGAAATGCCGCGCAGCACCGGCATATCGGGCCGCGACGGGTACGAAAACTGCACATTCTGAAACCAGACGTGGCCCTGTACCGGCACAAACAACGGTGTCTGTTCGTCGGCGTTCACTTCCGATGATTCGTCTAAAATCTCCAGAATCCGCTCCGACGCGCCGATTGTCTTCTGAATCTGCGCGTACATGTCGCCCATCCCCGCCACCGAGCCGCCAATGAAGGCGGTGTAGAAAATAAACGACAACAAATCGGCAAATGGAATTTCGCCCGATTGCACCAGTATACCGCCGTACCAGACAATCGCCATGATGCCGCCGAACATAGTCGAGATGATGAACGACACAAAAATGCCCCGGTACGTTGCTGTTTTCAAGGCCGTATCGACCATCAGCCCCAGTGCCGAACCGTAGCGATTAATCTCTATCCGCTCGTTCGTGAACGCTTTTACGACGTTGATCGATTGCAACGTTTCTTCGACAATCACGCTTGCAGCCGCCAGCAAATCCTGCGCCCGCTTCGACAGTTTACGGATGAACCGCCCGAAAAACATGGCCGCCACGATGATCACCGGGAAGGTCGCCAGCATGAATAGCGTCAGTTTCCACGACACGTAGAAGATGAAAATCGTACCGCCGATGAGCGTGGCCACCTGCCGAAACAGTTCGGCAATCGTAATCGAAAGCACGTCCTGCAATTGCGACACGTCGGCAGAAATACGGCTTGTCAGTTCGCCCACGCGCCGTTTCTCGAAAAACGGAATCGGCAGCGTGATAATTTTGGCGTACACGGCCTTGCGGACGTCGGCCATTGAGCGTTCGCTGACCTGCGCCGAGAAGTAGATTCGCAGGAACGAGAACAGAGCCTGCAAAATCAGGATACCCGCAAAAATCAGAATCACCTGATTGAGCGTAAACGGCGACTGCCCCTGAATTACCTTTGTCACCTGCCCAATCAGAGCCGGGAAGCTGAGCGTCGTAGCTGTTGAGAGAGCCAGAAAAATAGCTCCCAGTATGAATTGTGTGCGGTAGGGCCGCACAAAACGGAAAATCCGCAGGGTCTTTTTCAGGCCCTCACGATCTAATTTTCCTTTATCCTGTTCCGGTGTTTCTTCGCCGAAACTTCGTGTTCGTTTTGCCATTGTTTTATTCCGTCTGCCCCTTATATCCCGACTGTTCAAAAATCTGCCGGGTGTCGGCGTTACGCATCAGGTCGGCAATGCTGACATTGTTGCGTTCGTCGTGATACCGCCCCACAATCCGCCAGCCGAGCCACCGACCGATGGCACCGGGGCAGGCCGGGCCGATTTCTGCCGTAAAGGGCCGTTCGTTCAAATATCGTTGTTTTATGGCCGGATTTGTTTGATATAGCAACTGATTATCAATAAAATGCGCCCAAACAATATCCTGCGCGTTAAACGTTTCGGTCAGTTGCTTGTCTGTATAACCGACAATTAAGCTATCGGCCACCTCGGGCAACATGGTTTTTGTAAAGACAAACCCTTTTCCATAATACACCATGTCGGCCAGCATGGTTTGGTCGGTGCGGTTCGTGGCATTGTATTTGTCAGAGATGGCGAAGACGATAGCCGGTACGATGTAATCTTTTTGATATCGGCGTAGAATGTACTGTGGATATTCTGGTCCCTGCGGACGGTATTTGGCAGTCGGCCCGGCGAAGTAATCAAGCCCAATGACGATCAGACTGTCAGTAACGACCAAATCAGGCCCTGTAAAGCCCGTCACGATGGTTGCAATGCGGGGCACCCGGAAGTCGGGGAAGTCTTTTTTGATGTTGGTAAAGGCTTCGGCCAACTGATTTTTCAGGTCGGTCATGTCGCCAAACTCGGCCTGTACCTGTTGATTCAGTTCGTTCAGAGCCGGATTGTTGACCCGGTTGGTCAATTCCCGGACAAGGGCTGTATCAGAACCAGCCTCATTCGCGTTAAAGTACAATTGAACTACGCCGGGGTTGCGATTCAGAAACGCCCGGATACCATTGGCCGACTTGTCGGCGAAAAGTTGCTGATCGAGCCGAAGTAGCGTAACGTCTTCTTTTTTAGAACACGAGACCAGAAAAAACAAGCAAAAAAGGCCCAGCGGGGCCATCCACAATCGCATCGACATCATCAGTTTTCTGTATTGAAAACGTGCAAAATTATGAAAAAAGTTGCAGGGCTTCTCCTGATTTTGACAACCTTACCCCTGACCGGTGCTGTAGCCCAGTCGTCGGTGTCGCGCGTTAGCCGACCGCTTAACAGTTATTCGAAAGAATCGGACAAGCGGTTTCGTAAGATTCTGGGCGACAACTATACCGACCAGAATCAGGCGGATTATGATGACGAAATAAAACGTCGGCGACGCCGTCGGCAGCCAACCGACGACCGCTACGACGAAACCGGCCCCGACTATGCCCGCCCGAACAAACTGATTGAAATGAGCATCCGGTTCGCACCTTCGCTTAATCTGAACACTGCCGAGGGTATGGGTAACTACGCTGGATTTCTGCCCAATGGCGGGGGCGTTCGCATGAGCGTGGGGCCTGTGTTCGATTATTTCTTTTTCAAAGATCGATACGCATTTAGTTCAGGGCTTTGGTATACCATCAAGCGGTCGGGTTTTCAAATGCCCGCGTCGTTTGGTTCGTCGCGGTTTACGCCGGGCGCACCCGAAAAAGAATCCATCTATAATCTGCAATACCTGCAAGTGCCGCTTACCGTGAAAATGTTTGCCAACAACATTGGGCCAAATGTGCGGTTGTATGTGCAAACGGGTGGCCTGTTGAGCCTGAAATTAGCCGAACGTGCTTTACAACAGGAGCGCAATGGTCTCTATCTCGCCGAGAGCGGGGGCGACCGGCGGCAATATAGTTTTGGCGACGTTGAACTGCTGCTGGGAACGGGCGTTCAGTACAAAATCAATAACGTCAACGCCTTCAACCTCGGCGTTAGCTACCAGCGCGGCCTGCTGAACGTGTCGCGGGCCAATCAACTGACCTCGAAAAACCGGGTGGTGAGTTTAGATTTAGGGTTTAAGTTCTGATTTTTCAACTGCAAAGACGCAAAGCTTTTCGCGAAGTGCGCAATAGACATCTTTGCGTACTTCGCGTAACCTTTGTGCCTTTGCGGTTAATTTTTTTAAATCCTTATCTCAATTCCTTTCTCCCGCAGGTACTCTTTCAGGGCAGGAATCTCGATTTCTTTGAAGTGGAATATGCTCGCAGCAAGCCCGGCGTCGGCCTGGCCGGTAGTGAACACATCCACGAAATGATCCATCGACCCGGCCCCACCCGACGCAATGACCGGAATGTTGGCCGCACCCGAAACCCGCGCCGTTAACTCCAGCGCGAAACCTGCTTTGGTGCCGTCGGTATCCATTGAGGTCAATAGGATCTCGCCCGCGCCCCGGTTCTCTACTTCCTTCGCCCACGCAATCGTCTGTAGTTCAGTTGGTTTTCGTCCGCCGTGGGTGTGAACAAGGTGCTGCTCACCCACCCACCGCGTATCAATTGCTACTACTACGCATTGACTGCCGAACTCCAGTGCGAGTTGGTCGACTAAGCCGGGGTTACGAACAGCGGACGAGTTGATGGAAATTTTGTCGGCCCCGGCGTTCAGTAGTGCCGATACATCGGCCACGGATGAAATTCCCCCTCCTACCGTGAACGGAATATTGATGGTGTGCGCCACATTACGAACGAGGTCAATCAGCGTTTTGCGTTCATCGACCGTGGCTGTAATATCCAGAAAAACCAGTTCATCGGCACCTTGTTCGGCATAGATAGCCGCCAGTTCGACGGGGTCGCCTGCGTCGCGGAGGTCCACGAAGTTGGTGCCTTTCACGGTGCGCCCGTCTTTGATGTCGAGGCAGGGAATAATGCGTTTTGTAAGCATACTAATAACTTTCGATGGGTTTGTACTCCATACAATACGACTCATTGTTGGCTGATGGCTGTTAACTGTTTCAGCGTTACGCGTCCTTCGTAAATGGCTTTGCCCACAATGACGCCATACAGGCCCATATCGGCCAATGTTTCAATGTCTCCCATGTTCGAGACGCCCCCGCTGGCAATAATGTTCAGGGTTGAGAAGCGGTCCTGCATGTTGCGGTACAACTCAAACGAAGGCCCCTGTAACAGCCCGTCTTTGGCAACGTCGGTGCTGATAACGTACTGAATGCCCCCTTCAACCCATCGGTCGAGGAAATCGTAAATCCAGACATCGGTGCCTTCTTCCCAGCCGCTAACGGCGATTTTCTCGTTTTTCGCATCGGCTCCGAGAATAATTTTCTCCGACCCGTGTTGTGAAACCCACTGTTCCAGCACGTCGGGCTGTTTTACGGCGATGCTGCCGCCCGTAACCTGTTTGGCTCCGCACTCGAACACCGTCCGCAGGTCGTCGTCCGACTGAACGCCCCCGCCGAAGTCGATGTGTAGACGGGTTTTGGTGGCAATCAGTTCCAATACCTTCCAGTTCACAACGCGCTTTTCGCGGGCACCGTCGAGGTCTACCAGATGCAGGCGGGTTAGTCCGGCATCTTCGAACTGCATTGCCACGTCGAGCGGTCGGGCGTTGTACTCTTTTTTCTGGTTGTAATCGCCCTGGGTGAGCCGAACGGCTTTCCCGTCGATAAGGTCGATAGCGGGGATGATATACATATAGTTTAAACGCAGAGGGGCAGAGGTTTACGCAGAGTTCGCAAAGTAGTCTCTGTGTGCTCTGCGTAAACCTCTGCCCCTCTGCGTTTGAATCAAAGTTTCAAAAAGTTCTCTAAAATGGTTTGCCCGGCGTTGCCGCTTATTTCGGCGTGAAACTGGGCGGCATAAAAATTGTCGCGGTGAAGCATCGCGCTGAATGGGCGTACGTAATCGCAAACCGCCGTAGTTTCGGGACAAACGTCGGCGGCATAGCTGTGTACGAAATACACGTAGGCGTTTTCGGGAAGCCGCTCGGTCAGCGGACCGCGTAGGGTATGAATGTTGTTCCAGCCCGTGTGCGGCACTTTCAGCCGTTGACCGTTCAACACGCCATCGGTAGGGAACCGACGCACGTCGATATCGAAAATACCCATGCAGGTCGTGTTGTTTTCTTCCGAATGGCGGCACATCAACTGCATCCCAACGCAGGTGCCCAGCACCGGCTGTTTCAGGCTCGGTATCAGTTTGTCCAGTCCACGCTGGCGCAGGTAGGCCATTGCTGTGCTGGCCTCGCCAACGCCCGGAAAAATAACTTTGTCGGCAGAGCGGATTTCGGCTTCGTCGTCGGTAAGCAGGTAGGGTGCGCCCAGCCGGTCGAGGGCAAACATCACCGACTGCACATTGCCCGCGTTGTATTTAATAATTACGGTTTTCATCCAACGGCAAAGGTACGGCTTCTGGGCAGGCACCACAAAAACTATTACCTTGCAGGCATGAATCTGCACGAATTTATTCGATTGGCCCTTGCCGAAGACGTTGGCGATGGCGATCATACGTCCCTGTCGACCATTCCGGCAGATGCGCGGAAGCGGGCGCGGCTGCTGGTAAAAGAAGCTGGTATTCTGGCCGGGGTCGAAGTAGCCCAGGCTATTTTCGCCGAAGTTGACCCTAATTTTATCGTGGACGTGCTGATGCACGACGGCGACGCCATCAAGCCCGGCGATATTGTGCTGACTGTAGACGGCAACGCCCGCAACATTCTGACCGCTGAGCGGCTGGTACTCAATTGTATGCAGCGTATGAGCGGAATTGCTACCCAAACACGCCGGATGGTAAACCTGCTCGAAGGCACCCGCGCCAGGCTGCTCGACACGCGCAAAACCACGCCCAATTTCCGAATCTGCGAAAAAATGGCGACCAAAATCGGCGGGGCCGTAAACCACCGTTTCGGCCTGTACGACATGATTCTGATTAAAGATAACCACGTCGATTATGCCGGCAGCATCGAAGCGGCCATTACCAAAGCCGTTTCGTATCTGCGCGAAACGGGCCGTAACCTCCGCATCGAGGTCGAAACCCGCAATCGCGCCGAAGTTGAAGAGGTGCTGCGTGTAGGGCAGTCTGACGCGACCCGGGTAGACGTAATTTTATTAGACAACTTCACTCCCGACGGTATCCGCGACATGGTGCGGCTCATCAACGGGCGTTTCGTGACCGAAGCATCGGGCGGCATCAACGAAGACAATCTCCGGGCCTATGCCGAAACGGGCGTTGATTTCATCTCGTCGGGCGCACTCACGCACCAGATCAAAAGTTTGGATTTGAGTTTGAAAGCGTATTGAGTATCGTTTTTCGGTTCCATCAGCGGGCGAATTAATTCCAGGACGCATAGTCCGGGACGCGTAGTCGTCCGCTGATGGAAAGTTTCTGTAGTGTGTTGATCATGACTGACTGTCGTCTTAAATGCCGTTCAGTTGTAGTGGACTAAACAAAAAGTTTTACTTTTGATAACGAACAGTTGATCCGATATGAACCAGATAAAGATACCCGCAACCCAACCTCGGACGCCTAACTCCGTGCCTACAGCTAATCCCATGCGGGTTTATTACTCTGATGATGTAGCGGCTGCAGGTGGTCTGGAACAACTCTTACGCGAGATTGGGAGCGATCAGCCTAAAAAGTTACCTGAGTTAAGTTTTACAGAAGAGGAGTGGGAATCTATGTTGTCGCAAGGGTTATAAATAGAAATTATATCAACTCATGCTGCTTGATACAAACGTATTCATAGAGTTAATCCGAAAAAAAGCTGAATTACCGCCCTTTGCTGTCATATCAATTATTACAGTAGGTGAGTTAAAAGCCTTTGCTATTAAACGGAACTGGGGTTATCAGAAAAGGGCTACGCTGGAAAAAATAATTGGTGAGATTCCTGTACTTGGTATTGAACCAACGCTTACAGATGTGTATGCAACAGTCGATGCTTATAGCCAGGGACTATTAATCTCGGACCCGTTACCTCCAGGCATAACCGCCAGAAATATGGGTAAAAACGACATCTGGATAGCCGCCACAGCACTATACTACGATGTAGAACTTCACACGGCTGATAATGATTTTGACCATTTGCTGCCCATTGGTTTGCGATTGGTCAAACTGTAATCAAATGAGCATACACAAACTTACCATTTCGGTACGTTATTTGAAGCAGGGTGCGATGTGCTGATACGTTGCATCTATTTTGTATGAACAATACCTATACCGTTACGGCCTACTTACTCCTGTTTATTACATTTGGTGCCAATGCCCAACTGCGTAACGATTCGACCCGCGTCCAGAATCTGGGTAATCAGGTTAATTCGGAGTACAACGAAATCAACCCGATGATTGCGCCGGATGGGAAAACGCTGTACTTCGCCCGTATCAGCCACCCCAACAATACGCACGGCAATAAAGGCAGTCAGGACATCTGGTACTCCGAATTTGACGAAGCCAGCAAACAGTGGGGTCCTGCCCGGCGTATGGGTTTTCCGCTCAACAAAGACGAATACAACTGCGCCTACAGCATCACGCCCGACGGGCAAACGATGCTCATTAAAGGGCAGTACGAAAACGGCAACTACCTGACGCGTGGCTTTTCGCTCAGCAAAAAAACGGCAAGCGGCTGGTCGCCCCCGCAGAAAATCGATATTCCGAACTACGTTAATCTGAGCAAAGGGCAGTTCGATTGCGGCTTTATGTCTGCCGATGGTAAAGTGCTGCTGATGGCGTTCAGTGAGAAAAAAAACAGCAAGGAAGATGACCTTTACGTGAGCTTCCGGCAGAAAGACGGTTCGTGGAGCAAGCCAATGGATATCGGCCCGGAGGTGAACACCAAATTTACCGAAACTACGCCCTTTTTGGCTCCCGACGGAGCCACACTCTACTTTTCGAGCGACCGCGAAGGGGGCCTCGGTAGCAACGACATTTACGTAGTAAAGCGCGTTGATAAGACCTGGAAACACTGGAGCAAACCCGTAAATCTCGGCCCGGCTGTGAATACCGATGGTTACGATGCTTATTATACGCTCTCGGCATCAGGCGATTACGCTTATCTGACTACGTTCAAAAATACACTCGGCAAAGGCGACATTGTTCGTGTCAAGTTAGGCGACGATACACCCCCGGCCAACGCCCCGGCAAAAGTCGGCGGTGGCAACGACCTGGCCCAGAATCCGGCCAACACCCGGCCCGACCCGGTCGCGCTCATCAGTGGCAAAGTAATCGATCAAACAACGGGCAAGCCCATCGAAGCCCGCATTGTATACCAAACCCTGCCCGACGGGGCCGAAGCAGGCGAAGCGACCTCCGACCCGATTACGGGCGAATATAAAATTGTGCTGCCCTACGGTCAGCGATACACAATGAGGGCCATCGCCAAAGATTTTATCGCTGAGGGCGATAACATTGACCTGACCAAAACAGCCGGCTTTCAGGAAATCAAGAATAAAGAGTTGAAATTAGTGCCGATTGAAGTAGGCCGGACCGTGCGGCTCAACAACATTTTCTTCGACACGGGCAAGTCCGAACTGCGGCCTGAATCCGGCCCTGAACTCGACCGGCTTGTTATTACATTAAACGACGCGCCCAAAATGGTGATTGAAGTACGCGGCCATACCGACAACACTGGCTCGAACGAAATTAATGCCAAACTCTCGCAAGACCGGGCCGACGCCGTGCGCGAATATTTCATCAGCAAAGGCATTGAACCCGACCGTATTGCCAGCAAAGGCTTCGGTGAAACCAAACCCGTTGCTACCAACGACACCGACGAAGGCCGCCAGCAGAATCGACGCGTGGAGTTTGTGATCGTGAAGAAATAATAACACCTCTAATCAAGCCCCGGTCGTCGGAATGCTCTGGCATTCGGGAAGAGCGTTTCGATGTCCCGACGCAGGTGGCAGAGCAGGGCCAGCAGGTCGAGTACATCGTCTGTTTTGTCAGGGAAATGCGTCAATAACGTTTCCCAGGCCATTAGCGACCGGTCGATGCTAACCAACACGAGTTTGGCTTTGCCGAGGTGATAATCATTCAGATGCTCGTCGGTGGCAGGCTCGGTCAGGAAACGCAGTGCTGAGAGTAGCTTAACCGGAATTAGTGTACGATACCAGCCGATAACGTCCCACGCATCTTTCAGTGCGCGTAGTACCGGCATAGCGTCTTCTTCGGTTTGCAAACCCAGTTCAACGCGCCAGCGTTGTTCCTGCCCCGCATTCGTCAACAAGTCTTTTTCTGCGGAGAGCCAGCGGCCACTTTGTTTCAGGTAGACGTTGGCGAGTTTCGCCAGAGGGTGCCGCCGGATGTCGACAACGGGCAGTAGGGCTTTTTCCTCCAGGGCCAGCGTTTGGGGTTCGGTAGGCGTATCAGGGCCAATCAGCCGATTCGTCTGATTTAGTTTTTCAACATACTGCTTTGTTAGGGTCAAGGCGTCGGTAAGCTGCTGAACTAAATCCGGGCTGTTCGTAGCGGCTTTTACTAACCCGGCTTCCTGCTGAATCTGAAAACTTCGGCAACGATTCGTGAACAGGCATCGTGCACACCATGCGTCGCAGTAGTTATATATGCCTGGAATAGGTTTGCTGAAAGAATCCATCGAAATATCTTTTACTGGTGCTATTATATTTTGTAAATATATAAAATGTCAGAATAATAGTAAAGTTGTTTTTTGAAATGCAATACTATCATTAATCACTAAAATACAGACGGAAACAATTCAGGTGATTTATGGCTTACGATGATAAATAGCCACAACTTCCAATTTACTATGCAACTTAACGCTGGCTGCGAACTCCAGTTCGAGGCCCAGGGACCAACCCCTCTTGTGTTAATGCTCCGACCGCGCTCCGGTGCCGGGCAATGGATTATGCGTGAAGAATACCAGATTACGCCCTCCGTCAACGTGACCGAATTTACCGACATGTACGGCAATTTGTGCCAGCGGTTAGTTGCTCCAGAAGGGCCATTCTCAATTCACTTTTCGGCCACAGTGCAAACCGCCGACGCCATAGACGTAGAGCCGGGTGCACCGTATACGCCCGTAGAAGACCTGCCCGACGACGTGCTGCACTACACGCTGCCCAGCCGTTACTGCCAGTCGGATCAGTTGGGTGATTTGGCTGCGGAGATCACCAATGCCGTTGAACCGGGCTACGATCAGGCCGAAGCCATTCGGAAATGGATTAACGAAAACGTAAAATACCAGTATGGCACCAGCGATGCCAGCACGTCGGCGGTTGATACGGCAAATGCCCGTGTTGGCGTGTGCCGCGATTTTACACACCTTGGCATTTCACTGTGCCGGGCATTAAATATACCGGCCCGGATGGTGGTAGGTTATTTGTACCAACTCAAACCGATGGACTTGCACGCCTGGTTTGAAGCGTACATAGATGGTCGTTGGTTTACGTTCGACGCTACGCAGCAACAGCCGCGCGGTAATCGTATTACCGTTGCCTACGGACGTGATGCTGCCGACGTGGCCTTCACAACGCAGTTTGGACCGATGACGCTCAACGACATGAAAGTTTGGGTCGACCCCGCTGAAATTGCTGAAAACTAACGTTCCCTTCCGTAAGGGGGCGACTTAAGTCGCCCCCTTACGGAAGGGAATAAAAAAAGCGCGGCACTGATATGTGCCGCGCTTCTGCGTTTCAATTTAGATGTAGAGCAAAAAACTACCGAACGGCAAACTCACCAGCTCCGATACGGAAACCTTCGGCGTAGAGTTCTACCGTGTATTTGCCCGGCTTATAGGGAATGCCGCGCGTATACAGCAGTTCAACGTTCTGACCCTTACTGGTGTAATTCACCGTTTGCTTGGTTGTATAGATGGTCTCGTTGCCATCGACAGTGAACGTACCCGAACCATTCGCCATGTCTGACACAACTGCACCGTCGGGATCAAGTACCCGCACATACACGTCTTTTGGCTCTTCTTTGGTCAGCGGGTTATCGAGCAACGTGTACATCAGCTTGATTTTGTCTAAGCGACGTGCTTTGTAGGCATCGTCTTCCTTTACTTTGCCTTTGGCGTTAACAGCCAGCACTTTCACATTCTGTGCTTTCAGCGCAGCCGCACGAGTTACTTTCGTGCTAAGTTCCTGATTTTGCGAAACTACCGTCGTTACCGAATCTGCCAGTCGCTGACGCTCGGTTTTCAGACCCGTATTTTCTTCGTCAAGCACCTTCACATTGGTTGCCAGCGTCACGTTCTCGCGTTGTAGATTGGCAATAAGCGTATCTTTCTCGATCAGAAACGCTTCGTACTGCTTGATTTTGGCCTCGTATTTGGAAATCGAAATCCGATTACCCCGGCGCAGCGATGCTCTGTCTTCTTCGAGCTGGGCCTTCACTTTCTCCAGCTCCGAAACGTCGCCACCTAACTTCTGAACCTCAGCAATTTTGGCATCCAATGCCGTCGAAATCGAATCTAACTTAACGCGGGTTGTTGAGAGTTCTTCAACGCGCTCGGAGATAGTCACCTCCTGATTTTCGGACACTTTTTTCTGATCGAAGTAGAGGTAACTAACCATACCAGCTAAACCCGTCATAATGATCAGAGCAGCCAGCAGGGCACCGTTGGTTTTTGACTTTGGGGGATTGTTCTCCATTGTAAATAGTCAGTTTAATTGGACATGAACACGTACTCAGGTAAAGGTTTCGGTCATTAAAAATGGATAGAAAAACAGCCTATACGGTCAACAATGGAATCACAACATCATAACAATTTCCAACACTACTATCCTTACTGAAGACGCTATCGTAACGATATTCAGGAAAGATGTATTGCCCTGTATTACAAACAGATTGTCGACAAAGTTCATAATTAATGATTTGATAAACAAATTATTGCGCCAAATAATAAACAATTTACCTTGTAAATGAGATACATAGAGCCCGATTTAGCCCGGCTGGGCCAATACGAAAATTTGAGCCAGCGGCCCAGCTTTTTCGTTACTTTGACGAATGAATTATATCGAACTGCAACTATTAATTTCGCCCGATTTTACCGATATACTCACTGCCGAACTCGCCGAACTGGGGTTTGAGTCGTTTGTTGAAACCGATCAGGGCTTGAATGCTTATATTGTTGAGCCAGATTTCCGGGAAGACGCCATACAGGAACTTGTTGCGAAATACGCCAGCCAAACCGCAATAGCCTACGCAGTCAGTTCGTTAGAAAAACGAAACTGGAACGCCGAGTGGGAGAGTGGATATGAACCGATTGAAGTGGCGTCCCAAGTCCGGGTCCGGGCGTCCTTCCACGAGAAGGATGCCCGGTTTCGTTACGACATTGTCATCAATCCGAAAATGTCGTTCGGAACCGGCCACCACGAAACTACGGCCATGATGCTCGAACACCAGCTTAGCCTGGATTTCAGCAGAAAAACAGTGTTGGACGTAGGCAGCGGAACGGGTATTCTGGCCGTTTTGGCGGCTAAAATGGGCGCACAGGCCGTGGTAGCCTTCGACATTGAGGAGTGGGCCGTTGAAAACGCCCGCGAAAACGCCGACCTGAACCAATGCCCGCAAATCAGGGTCTTTCAGGGTACCATTGCCGACGTAGACCCGGCAAGCCGCTACGACGTGGTGCTGGCTAACATCAATCGAAACGTATTACTGGCCGAAATTCCGACCTACACGCACCTGCTCAACGAAGGCGGTTATTTGCTCGTCAGCGGTTTCTACGAAGCCGATGCCGTTGATATTGAGCAAAAAGCCGCCGAGTCAGGGTTAACACCGGTTCAGGGAATGACAATTCGGGGATGGACGTCGTTACTATATCAAAAGCCGGACAGCAGTTGGCTGACAGTTATGACGACCAACTTATTTACAGCAAATGCGCAATGAAACGAAGTATAGTTTGTCTTTTTGGGATAGCCTTGCTAACCGTTACGTCGTTGACTGCCTTCGGGCAGGCAGTGCGGCTGTCGGATAAGCCCGACCAGTTTATGGCCGACGTCCAGAAGCTGATGGCAACGGGTGGGCCGGGTGCAGCCCGCACGGGGGCCGAGTTGCAGGCCGTTTGGTCGGAAAATCGGCTGACGCCCCAGCAGCAGGAACGCGTGATGACGCTGAGCCGTAAAATGAACCAGAAACGGCTCGCTCCGGCCACGTTCTTCGCGTCGTTCTATGGCTCTGTTGTCGCAGCCGCCAATGCCCAGCCTGCCGCCGACATTGACGGGCTGCTGACCGTTGCCGAGAAGCTATTCGAGACCGCCGACGCCCGCACCTTTGGGCAAAGTCTGCAAACGACGCGGCTGTTTCTGGAAAAACGACTGTTATATACCAGTAATTACAACAAGCTATACGTTCATGGCGGCTCGTTCCGCTTCCGTTTCATAGGCAACGACGCGCCCGTGTCAACTTCGCAAGCCGCCGAGAAAACCCCAGCCCAACAAACTGCCGATTCATTGGCTGCGGCCAAAGCGGCTGCCGAGCGGTCGCGCTTCGACGGCTGGGACGAGCCTCAGCCGGGCGATTCAGCACAGCCTCGTTCGTTGGGCGTGCAGTTTGTGCCGCAACGCCGAGCGTTGCCGACAGTGTCGGGAGCCGTGATTACGCTTACCGACGTGTCGCTGGCGATGGTTGCCAACAAAGATTCGGCGGTATTGGCAAATACATCGGGTGATCTGCTGTTGAAAGAAGGCGTTTTTGTGGGCAAAGGGGGTAAGTTCACCTGGGAGTCGGTAGAGCGGCCCGATATTTTCGTGACGTTCAGCGAGTACGCGCTGCCCATCATCAGCCCGCGTTTGCAGGCCGACGACGTGACGCTGACTGCCGAGGGATTGACCGCCAAACCCGTGAAGGGCGTTTTTGAGTATGTGCTCCGCAAACGGGCTGGCCCAACTAATTACCCGCGCTTTATGTCGTGGCAAAACGACGCAAAAATTCCGGGTCTGGGTGCTGATGTAGACTATCGGGGTGGGCTGGCTTTGGCCGGTACGCAGTTGGTGGGCGCTTCGGCCAGTGGGCAACCGGCAGTGATCGTTGTCAAACACAACGGCAAACCGGCGTTTAAGGCCAGTAGCCGCCGGTTCGATTTTAAAGACTCTACCATCACGGCGCAGTCGGCGGCTTTCGTAGGCTATATCGACGCCGATTCGATTACACACCCCGCCGTTCAGTTTAAATTTGATAAAACCCAGCGCGTGGCCTGGCTCAATCGGCCCGACCGCACCGAGTTTGCCCGTGTGCCGCTGGCCGATTCGTACCATAAATTCTACATTCTGCCCGAAGTGACGCGCTGGGACCTGCCCCGCCGGAAGGTTGATTTCTATCAGGTAGGAGCTAAACGTGAAGTACCGGTTCGGTTCGAGTCGTTCGATTATTTTCTGCCGCAGCGGTATTCTGACATTTCCGTCGATTACGGGTTTCATCCGCTACAAATCGTTGCGAATTTCGTTTCAACCAAAAAGCAGCAGACGTTTACCGACGACGAGATTACGCAGTCGGTGAAGCAGGTAAGTCCGGTGGCTCTGCGGGGCGCTTTGAATCGAATGGTGCTGGAAGGCTACATCGACCGCGATGCTGCCGGGCTGATGCGCCTGAGCCGCAAAGGGGTGCTGTATGTGCTGGCGAATGTGCAGAAAAAAGACTACGACAACTTCCAGGTGCAATCGACCTTTGCCTCGAACGACAGCACCAAAAACGCGACCATCAATTTAGATGATAAACTGCTGACCATTCGGGGCGTTAGCGGCTTCACCATCTCCGATTCGCTCAAAGTCTTCGGCTTCCCATCCGACAAAACCCTGCGTATTGGCAAAGGCCGGGCTTTTTCGCTGAACGGCCAACTAAAAGCGGGAAATCTGCGCTATGCCGGGCAGAACCTGCAATTCGACTACGACAAGTTTTCGATGAACCTCAACAAAATCGATTCCATTACCTTCTCGTCGCAGAAATTAGCGGCTCAGGGCAAGGAAGGCGAAGTTGGGGGCGACATCAAGTACGAGAATCCCGGAACGGTCTTTCTGGCCGGTGCCGACAATAAGTCGGGGCAGATGAAGGGCAAAAAGACCACGCAGCGGCTCGTGATGCCACAAGGCATGACCGTCTATTTCGACCAACCCGTTCGTGGTGATCTGATTTATAATAAGAAGGTCTATTTCAAAATCCCGGCTATCGACAACGACAGCATCGGGCAGGGCGACATTTCGTTTCTGGGTACGTTCTACTCCGACGGTATTTTCCCGCCTTTCAAAGCCGAGCTAAAAACCATGCCCGACAACACGCTGGGCTTCGTGCATAAAGCACCGGCTACAGGATACCCGGTCTATAGCAGCAAACCCGGCGGGCCAACCGTGAAACTGACCACCGAGCTTACGATGGACAAAAACGGGTTGCGGGCCGAGGGCGTACTGAACCACCTGACCACCACACTCAACACCGGCGGTATGCTGTTCATGACCGATTCGCTGCTGGCGTCGGGCGCGAACGGTGAGGTGAAAGAAGGGTTAGTCGGGAAAACCTACTTCCCGCAGGTGAAGCTGAATAACTACAGCCTGAAATGGTGGCCCAAAGCCGACAGTATGGTGATTACGACGCAGAAAAACAACTTCGTATTCTATAACGCCACCACCAATCTGGAAGGCGAAGTTGTGCTGCGGTCAACGGGTTTGTTTGGCAGCGGCACCCTGCGCCGGAAAGACTCGGAAGCCATCTCGAAACGCATAAAGTTCAACAAAGACGGTTTTCTGGCAAACGACGCGCAGTTCAAAATTTTGTCTGACAAGGAGAACGCCCGCCCAATTCTGCTCGGCAATGGCGTTGATGTAGATTTTAACCAGACAAAGGGACTCGTTGGGCTGGCGATTAATAACACGTCAGAATTAGTTGGCGACTCGGTTGCGGCCAGTCTGGAGTTTCCGTCGGCAGCTTACAAAACCAACATCAACCGGGCGCAATGGAATGTGAACGCCCGCACCATTGCCATGAAGGGCGATGTGAAAACGTCGACGTTTACAGCCACCAGCGAAGAGCAGGAGGGACTGACATTCAATGGTTCGGCGGCTTTGTACGATGTCGAGAAAATGATGCTGAACATCAGCGGGGTACCTTACGTGACGGCTGCCGATGCTCGTATTTTTCCTGACAAAGGGATCGTTACTGTCCGGCGCAACGGCGAAATGATGGCCCTCAAAAATGCCCGATTGGAGTTAGATACGGTTAGTTTGTTCCACAAACTGAAAAACGGCAACATTCAGGTCTTGTCGCGCACTCGTTTTGCAGGCGACGCTACCTACCTGTACCCGACCATGAAAGGCGACACGGCGGCTATTAAAATGGGCAGCTTTGAGTTGAAAGAAGCCCCCGCAGTGGCGGCCAATTCCCCCTCTCCTGAAAAGCAGGAAAAGGGGGGAGGGGATGAGGTGAGAAAGCCCACTCGCAAAACCAATCGCACTCCGAAAAATACAAATGCCGGGAAAACATACTTTACCGTAGCCCGTGCTGAGGTGGAAGAAACGGATAATCTGCAATTGGCCCCGCGCATTTTGTACAAAGGACTGATTACGATGGAAGCTCCGCGTCAGGATTTGGCTCTCGACGGGGCCATTAAACCGGCCTTGAAAAAACGCCGTGACCTGGAAGGAAACTGGATTCCGTTCAAAGAAAAAATTGGCGAACGGCTTGAAATAAAAGTCGATAAAACCCTGAAAAACGAAGGCGGGCAGCAACTTGTGGCCGGTATCCATTTCCGGCTCGGCGGTGGCAGCAATTCAGCGAGCGGGCTGTATCCTACGTTCCTGTCGGCCAAAGAAGACTCCCGCGACGATGACCTGTTTACGGCAACGGGCGTGATGCGCTACGACGAAAAAGACAAACTGTACCGCATTACCTCATCGACCGCTACCGAATCTATCGCCGAACTCGACAGCGCGAGCGATGATGTTGAAAACGCCTTCACGTTCAACGATCCGCGCGGGCTGATGACGTACAAGGGCAAACTGAATCTGCTGAACGCCAGACCAAACGAGTACCTGCTGGCGGCTGGTTCGGCCCGAATCAACATCGACAGTGCGCTGTATCGCTTCAATACGTTGCTGGCCTTCACGTTCCCGATGCCGGAACCCATCACGACGGCCATTGCCAGCAAACTGATTACGGCCAATCAGGAAGAACGCAACGACGAAGCCGCCGACGACGACCTTAATCGACTGTCAGACAAGCTCTTGCCGCTGATTGGGCAGCAAGCCGTTGATGCCTACCGGACAAAGGCACAGAACGCACACGTACCGCTCAGTCAGGCATCACCCAAACTGAATGCCGCTCTCGTGCTGGCAAATGCCAACCTGCGCTGGTCCGATAAGTTCAACGCCTTCTACAGTGTCGGGCGGCTGGGTGTGTCGAACATCATGACCGCCGACATCAACGCACAGATGGACGGGTTTATCGAAATTCGCAAAATGCCTAACGGCGACGAAGCGAGTATTTATCTCGAAGCTTCGGAAGATGAGTGGGTGTTTTACGATTACAAACCGGGCAACGGACCGGGTTCAGTGGGGCAGTTAGCTATTGTAACATCGAGTCAGGACATCAACGACCGGCTGCTGGCAGGGTCGAAGAACAGCGGGAAAGCGGCTTTAGAACTGGTTTCGGCCACGACCGACGAGAAAGAATTATTTGTAGACCGCTATCTGGATCAGTACAAAACCAGACCGAAAGCCGCGCCGAAGCCCAAAACGCAGCCTAAAGCACCAACGCCCGCAGCCCAGCCCACGGTCGCTGCGTCGTCGGACCCGTTCGACGAAACGGTTGAACCTGCCGAGCCAAAAGCGGCTGAACCGGCCCCGAAAGCCGCCAAAGGCGCGAAGACGAAGCCGCAGAAGGCCAAACCCGGCCAACTACCCGCTGCTGCCGACAAGCCGGCCCCGAAAGTGGCGAAAGAGGAGCCGAAGCCGAAAGAGAAGAAAAAAGACAAAGAAGACGAACGTGAAGGGTTTTAGTAGCTTTGTGGTTCCGGGCGGGACGCGTCTCGCCCGGAATCACAAAGTCTTATGAAAGCCCTCTGGCGCGACCTCCGCACCCACCTGCAAACCGATTTCCAGCCCGACCTCTACGGAGCTGTTGCCGTTTGGCTCGTATTGTTGCTGACAGTCAACTATTACCTCGATCTGGAAGATTCGTATATCGACTCGTTTCAGGGACAACCCATCTGGCCGGTGTTCTATTTCGGCCTGTATGCCACCTGCTACTACGTCAGTGTCTGGCTCTGGACGCACTTTTGCCACCGGCCCGACATTTGGCGAAACCGGGAATTCTGGACACGAAGCCTGACGGCCCTCATCAGCTATTCCATTTATTCGGGGTTCTACGCGCATAGCGAACTAAGCCGACAACTCTGGGATGGGCAGGCGTTTGTATTTCTATACTATTGCCTGCACAACCTGCAATCGCTGTTGACGATTGTGCTGCCGCTGTACCTCTTTTACCGATTTGCTGACCCGCAGCCGAGCCAATTTTACGGCATGGCACCCAAACGTAAAGGGTTGGTTTTGTACCTCACGCTGCTGGCCCTGATGGTGCCGCTGATTACGTGGGCGTCGTTTCAGCCCGATTTTCTGGCAAGCTACCCCACCTACCACGATACCAGTGCGAACGAGTTTTTTGGCGTGCCTGAGTGGGTTACGACCCTGATTTATGAACTATGCTACGGCTGGGACTTCGTGCCAACCGAACTGCTGTTTCGGGGCTTTTTAGTCATTGGCATGAGTCGCGTGCTGGGCAGCGGAGCCATATTGCCCATGATTGTCTGGTACTGCGCCATTCACTTTGGCCGACCTGTAGGCGAAGCCGTATCGTCTATTTTCGGTGGCTATCTGTTGGGCGTACTGGCTCTAAGTACGCGCAGCATCTGGGGTGGTCTGCTCATCCACATCGGCATCGCCTGGGGCATGGAGATAGCAGCTTTTTTGCAAAAGTATTAGTGATTACGCGGAATGGCTCGTTGTCGAATAATATTGGGTTCTATTACAGTTATAAACCCCCTGAATTCCCACCCTTCATCATCTAAACGGAGTAGCAAACGACCTGGAAAATCGGGTAAATAGTCGTCTAATCGAAAATAAATTACGCCAATTGGTCGGTAGCCGTCTTTAAAAATCAGTGTACCATGATCACCATCGAAGGTTAGTAATAGCCTTTTTTCATCAATTGCTGCCTGCATGACGGCTGTATCTGGCAAGCCACCCTGGTCAATCCCAATATGACGGACATCCCAGCCTGCATCGGTTAACGCCCGGAAAGCGGGAATAGGGAAATTTTCATCAGCGAGCCAACGTAGGGTTGCTGGATTCATGAAGCCTGACGCAATGAATCATGAATTTTAAACACATCATCCCGAATAGTTTCGAGCATAAATGCATATACGGCTGGCAAAGCTTCTTTGGATAAGGTAGGATAGCTTTCCAAGAGCATAGCTTCTGTCCAGCCGTTAGCAAGACGTTCTAAAATAAGTTCTACTGATAGGCGAGTGCCCTTAATAATTGGTTTCCCTGCCAAAATCGCCGGGTCTGTATGGATATAGTTGCGCCAATTCATGAGCCTGATGATTTAAAGTAATCTACTCCACTGGAGCCTCCACAATAGTAACGATTTTCCACATGCCGCGAATGTCGTGCAGGGGTACTGTCACGTTGCCGCCGTTAGGGTTGTCGGAGTGTAAGGTTAGATATTTTCTGGTAATCAGTTCGTTGTCGCGGATGCGCTTGACCACGAAATAATCGCGGTACATCACGGCATACACTCCGCCCGATTGATACTCCCAATCGCTTTCGCTGACCGGCACGGCCAGCACTTTAGCCCCGTGTGCCAACTGCGGACTCATGCTGTTGCCCGAAATTTCAAGCACAACAGCCTGTTTGTGACCTTTCGCCACAGGTTTGCGTACCCGGAACAATTCGGCATCGGCCATGCTGCTGCGGTCGGCATAACTTTCTACGAAGGTGGCATAAAAACGGACAGGCACAAACGGCACCTCAACGGTGTCTTCGTCGGCGTTCAGAGCTACGGCATTGGTTTCTGGCGAGTTCAGCACGGGTTCGATACCCCGAATCAAATAGTCGGCACTGATTTGCGGGTAGCAGGCCAGCAAACTCATGATGGTGTCATACGATGGTTTGGCCCGACCATTCAGAATATTATAAAACTTAGAGGGGTTCTCGCCTAACTCTTTGGCAATCTGGTAGATAGTAATGCCGAGTGCATCGAACACTTGCTTTAAACGGTCCTGTATGTTCGTTGATGTAGCCACCTTAGTTGAACATTTTTTACCCATTGTAGTATGGATATATTGTGATTATAATACAAGTAAAATATATTGCGCTTGTATTAGAACAAACTTACGACTAATACAGACGAAAGACTACCCAAAAAGACACTATCTAATAGAAATTTAGTGAATCGAAACCGATTATCGACCCACACGCAGCCAACCGTTCTGTTTATCGACATGAACAGTTTCTTTGCTTCCTGCGAACAACAGGTGAATTATTGGTTGCGGGGCCGGCCAGTAGGGGTGTGCGTATACACGGGTCCGCATGGCTGCGTAATTTCGCCGTCCATCGAAGCTAAAAAGCGGGGTGTTAAAACCGGAATGCGGTTAGACGAAGCCATACATCTTTGCCCGGAATTGGTTCCCGTCGAAACACACCCCGGACGGTATCGGGAGTTTCATGTGAAAATTATTGAGGTACTGCGGACGTTTGCCGATGATGTGGTGCCCAAAAGCATTGATGAAGCAGTTGTTGATCTTACTGATTATCAATTAGTTTACCCCAATATGCAGCAGGTGGCAATGCAGATTAAACACGCAATCCGGCGCGATGTGGGCGACTGGCTGCGCTGCTCCATCGGCATTGCGCCCAATGTGTTTTTAGCCAAATTAGCGTCCGACATCCAGAAACCCGACGGCCTGACCATCATTACGCCCGAAACCATCGACGGTGTACTGCGCCGATTGAGATTGCTGGATCTGCCCGGCATCGGCGACCGCATGGCCGCCCGGCTTGAAGACGCGGGTATCCACACGCCACTCGACCTGCGCTATGCCCAACCCGAACGCCTGAAAGCCATCTGCAAAAGCGTGGTTGGCTGGCGATGGCATCTGCGGCTCAATTTTGCGGGCGAAGTTGATCTCGACAACAACGAGGAGTACAAAAGCATGTCGGCCATGCGAACGATTTCGGGCGAGCAGCGGGCATCCGCCGAGCGGCTCGATGAACTACTGCTGTCGCTCTGCCTGACACTCGAACGGCGCATGGTTCGCAATGGGGTATTCTGCCAGAACATGTCGTTCTCGTGCCGGTACCACACTGGCAAAACATATAACTACGACGTCAGCTTTCCGGCTCCCATGCAGGACGGCCCCGAACTTTACCGCATCATCCGCGAACGGCTCGACAAGTTTCAGGCCGCGCACCAGTGCGAACCCGTGCTGAACGAATATCTCCGCACAATGAGCGTGGTGGTGCATCGATTTGTTGCTGCCGATGCCGTGCCGCTGCATTTGTTTGACGATAACACTCGCAAAGACAAACTCCGCCAAACGGTCTACAACCTCAAAGACAAATTCGGCTCCGATAAACTCATTCGCGCCACCGAACTCCGCGACAACCCCGCCTATCGTGACGTGATTGGTTTCGGAAACATCAAGGATTTATAACACGCCCATTTTTCCATTCTGAAAATCGGCAAACGCTTCCATAATTTCCTCGCGGGTATTCATCACGAAGGGACCATAAGCGGCCAACGGTTCGCGGATGGGTTCGCCTGCCAGAATGAGCAATTTGCCATCAGAACCGGCTGAGAATGTAAGTGTATCACCGTCGGCGTTGGTCAGCGCAAGTTGACCGCGCGTAATCGGTTCGCCATTCAATTGTGCTGAACCACTGAGAGCATATACAAAAACCGTGTAGTCGGCTGGCATAGTCAGCGTTTCGGTCTGTCCGGTGGTTAACGTTAAATCGGCCAGAACAACCGGGCTGAAGGTATGCGCCGGACCAGTCAGGCCCGATAACTCGCCCGCAATGACGCGTAGGGCACCACCACCGGGCAGCACTGTAGCTGGTATGCGCGAGGATGCAATGTCCTGATACCGGGGCGAATTCATCTTGTATTTGGCAGGCAGGTTCACCCATAACTGCACAAAATCGAGCCGCCCGCCCTGCCGCGAAAACGCGCTTTCGTGCTTTTCTTCGTGGATAATGCCCGAAGCTGCTGTCATCCACTGCACGTCGCCCGCGAACAGTTTACCGTGATTACCCGCCGAATCGCGGTGTTCGAGTGCACCTTCATAGACAACCGTAACGGTCTCGAAGCCCCGGTGTGGGTGCTGATCAACGCCTTTTGGGTGTTCGGAAGGGGCTACCTGCATCGGGCCGTGGTGGTCGAGCAAGAGGAACGGATTGTAGGGCCGCGAATTCTGCGGGTGAAAAGCATTCAGACCAACAAAGCCATCGCCCACACTGTTGGGCTGAGCGGTTTTTACGGAAGCAACAGTTCGATTCATGACAGGTGTAATTAATGTAGATACATGCAAAATATAAACTGTACCTGTTATCAATTAGTTCGCGCCGGATGTGCCACAACTAAACAGGTATGTTTTGCTCCTTTGGGCAAAAAAAGGTGGTTCGTCCACCAACGGTTGAGCGTTCGATACGGGTGCGGCAGCGGGGGCAAAACTTGTGCGCTTCTACGTCGTCGTAGGGCGAATCGTCCCATTCGCGGACGTGAATTAGAAAACTGTTCGGAAAGTCGCGGTAGGTGGCTTCATGGCGAATGGCCGTTTCCAGCACGAGCCGAGTGGCGTCGTGCAGGGCGGTTAGCTGTTCGTTGGTGAGTGTGTCGGCGCGTTGTTCGGGGTGAACGCGGGCCTGAAACAACACCTCATCCACAATCCAGTTGCCTAATCCGGCCACTACGCTCTGATCGAGCAAAACGGGTTTAATAAAGGCTTTCTTGCGCCGGATGCGTTCGCTCAGTTCATTCACCGAAATGTCTAAGCCGTCGGGTGCAATTTTCTTGCGTTCCAGAAACGCATCGATGCTATCGATTAAGCCAACCCGCTCAAACTTACGCGGACACAAAAAGCCGAGGTTGAAGCCATTACTAAACTCGAACACAATGCGGGCAAAGCGGGGCCGGTCGAGCGACGCGTGGTAGTATTCGAGGTCGCCGGTCATGCCGAAGTGCATGTGTACGATTACGTCGGGCGCGTCGGTTAATACGAACAGATTTTTGCCTACCCGGCGCGTTCCGGTAAACTGTCGCCCCACGAGCGTGGTCAGCAATGTGTTATAGTCGGTGGTGAGAAGTTTTCTGTCTTCAACTTCGATATGAGCAATCGGCTGGTTAAGCGACGATGTTTCGAGGTATTGTCGTCGGATTTCAACTTCGGGCAGTTCGGGCATATGGGCGTTGCTTTACCCGTATAAAACATCAGGCCCGGCTGCTTGTTAGATTCGGAGAAGGCCGTATATTTGCTAAGTCAAAAATTAGTATGCACGCATACTGTTTTTGACGGAAATAACTACAGAACCGATGCAGCGAACGCGTAGAGATGCTCTGAAAATGAAAAAAGCCTTCCCAGATGAGAAGGCTTCCGTTGCGGTGGTGGTGATGGACGGAATCGAACCGCCGACACAAGGATTTTCAGTCCTTTGCTCTACCAACTGAGCTACATCACCGAAACGTGGGTGCAAAAGTACGTTTTCGTTTCCATTTTGCAAGTTTCTGACCGGAATAAATTTTTAGTAATTTTTACCTGATTGACTATTTTGCTGACAGTCAGCCTTATTAAGACCCCAAACCAATGCACATTCTTCAGCAAATTTTATTCGTAGCAGCTTTAGCCGTAGCAGCCTGGTTCGTTACGAAGCGCGTGAAACTGATTGCACGGGCCATCAATTTAGGTCGCCCCGAAGACCGGACCGACAACCCCGGCGAACGCTGGCGCACGACGCTGTTGGTAGCTTTCGGGCAAAAGAAAATGTTCACCAATCTGCTCGTGGGCGTAATGCACTTCGTCATTTATGCCGGGTTCATTATCATCAACCTCGAAATTTTAGAGATTATTTTAGATGGCATTTTGGGTACGCACCGACTGTTTGCGCCCTACATCACACCCATCTATCCGTTTCTGATCAACGTCTTTGAGGTGCTGGCATTCGGCGTTCTGGCCGTTTGTGTCGTTTTTCTGACGCGCCGGTTCGTTGCCCGCGTAAGCCGATTGCAGGCCGAGCGGCACCGCGAACTGCGCGGTTTCTCAATTCCTGATGCCACAATTATTCTGACCGCCGAAATTATCCTGATGATTGCCTTCCTGACCTGGAATGCATCTGACAGTGTGCTGCGCGACCGGGGTGTGGGCTATTACGGCGACTTGCAGGGTGTTGTGCCGGATTTCCTGATTAGCCAGTACCTGAAGCCACTGTTTGCCGGGTTCAGTGATACCGCACTGGTAGCCTACGAGCGCGTGTCGTGGTGGTTGCATATCCTTGGTATTCTGGCATTTGCCGTGTACGTGACTTACTCGAAACACCTGCATATTGCGCTCGGCTTCCCGAACGTGTATTTCTCGGACCTGCAACCTAAAGGCGAAATGCAGAACATGCCCGCCGTGACGAAGGAAGTGCAACTGATGCTCGGCTTGCCGGTTACGACCGAACCCGATGGCTCACAGGCTAACGACAACGGTATGCAACCCGCCGAAGCTACGTCGGGCGAGTCCACACCAGACGAAATCGGGCGTTTTGGCGCGAAAGACGTGTATGACCTGAAATGGATCAACCTCATGAACGCGTACAGTTGTACCGAATGTGGTCGCTGTACGGCGGCTTGCCCGGCCAATATAACCGGCAAAAAACTGTCGCCCCGCAAAATCATGATGGACACCCGCGACCGGCTCGAAGAGATTCAGCGCGGCTGGCAAACCAACGGCGTCGATTATAAAGACGAAAAATCATTGCTGGGCGACTACATTACCGCCGAAGAACTGAACGCCTGCACCACCTGCCAGGCATGTATTAATGCCTGCCCCATCAACATCAATCCGCTCGATATTATTCTGCAATTGCGCCGGTATAGGGTCATGGAAGAGTCGCAGGCTCCGGCATCCTGGAACGCCATGTTCAGCAATATCGAAAACAATATGGCTCCCTGGAAATTCTCGCCCAGTGACCGGTTCAACTGGGCCGAAATGGTAAATGAGAAGTAGTTGTAAAGTTGTAGCGTTATAAAGTTGTAGAGTTGGCTCCGCCATCATCCGTCAACTTTGTAACGCTATAACTTTACAACTCTACAACTTGATAATGATGACAACTGAAAAAACATACACCGTGCCGACAATGGCCGACATGATGGCCGCTGGCGACGAACCTGAGGTCTTGTTCTGGGTTGGTTGTGCTGGTTCGTTCGATGATCGGTACAAGCGCGTTACTGTTGCGTTCGTGCGCATCCTGAACCACGTAGGTATCAAGTTTGCCGTACTCGGCCCCGAAGAAGCCTGCACTGGCGACCCGGCCCGGCGGGCGGGCAACGAATTTCTGTTTCAGATGCAGGCCATGAGCAATATCCAGGTGCTGAACGGCTACAACGTAAAGAAAATCGTGACGGCCTGCCCGCACTGTTTCAATACACTCAAAAACGAGTATCCCGAACTGGGCGGTAACTACGAAGTGATTCACCACTCCACTTTTCTCCAGGGACTAATTGACGAAGGCCGCATTCGCGTGAAAGATGGGCAGTCGTTCAAAGGCCGTAAAATCACGTTCCATGACTCGTGCTATTTAGGCCGGGCCAATAAAATTTACGAAGCTCCGCGCGAGGTGCTGGCTGCATTAGACGCCGATCTGGTCGAGATGAAGCGCGTAAAAGCGAACGGCCTTTGCTGCGGAGCGGGTGGCGGTCAGTATTTTAAGGAGCCGGAACCGGGCAACAAAGACGTGAACGTAGAGCGCGTGCAGGAAGCGTTGGCTACCGGTGCCGACACCATCGCCGTGTCATGCCCGTTTTGTATGACGATGATGTCGGACGGAGTGAAGAACCAGAACCGCGAAGACAGCGTTCGGGTCTATGATATCTCCGAGCTAATCGCGCAGGGGGAAGGACTTTGACAGTGAACCGCCAACAGCGAGCAGCCAACAGTTAATCGTACTGAGTGGACATCTCACTGTTGGCTGTTGGCTGCTAACTGTTGACTGAATATGTACACCAACTTTGCCAACTTGCCCGATACAGCCCGCGTGTGGGTCTATCAGGCCAATCGCCCGCTCTTGGATGCGGATGTAAGTACGATTCAGAATGCTTTGCAACCTGCGTTGGAGCAGTGGGCCGCACACGGGCAACCGCTGCTGGCATCGGCGCAGGTAATCGAGAATCGGTTTGTGGTTATTGGCGTCGATGAGGGCTACAACCTGCCGAGCGGCTGTTCTATTGACGCGTCGGTACGAACGCTTCAACAGATTGGGCAGCAGGCTGGGATCGATTTTTTCGACAGGTCGGCGGCTGTGCGCGGAGCCGATGGGCTGGTGCAGACGTTCGCGTTGCCTCAGATTAAAGCCGCCGTTGCTGCCGGGCAGATTGCCCCCGATTCAATTATTTTTAATACGCTGGTCAAAACCAAAGCCGAATTCTTGACAGATTGGCAGATTCTGGCGAGTCAGTCATGGCTAAAGCGGTATTTTGGCGTAGATACGCAACCCTCTGCGTCCTCTCCGGTGTCAGCAGTGGGTCACGATTAATTCAATAGGGTATAAGTTTTTCCAACTACTTATCTAAAAAATTAAAACCCGTTCTAACGCTGACGTTTTACAAAACGTTCATGACAAATCGGCATAATTGCCTGATTTTAAACCTTTATTTTGAACAAAGGATTGATTTTTGCAGTAAAGTACGAACAACACGTAGCGAACTGGTTTGGTGCCAGCATCGAAATCGTTGAGCCGGGCCGATAGGAAACGGCAATTAACCCGTACTTTTATGGCGACCATTCCCGAAGTTATGCCAGATACGCCAACTCGCGACGATCAATTACTGCCAGGCGACAATGCCGCTGAACAACCGGCGGCAGAAACACCCGTTCGTCGGTATACCGACGAGCAGAAATATCAGGTGTTCAACAAGGAGTTCATGCCCCACATTGACTCCATGTACAATTTTGCCTTCCGGCTGACCAACGACGAGGACGATGCCAACGATCTCGTGCAGGATACCTACCTGAAGGCGTTTCGGTTTATTTCGTCATTTGAGCAAGGAACTAACGCAAAAGCGTGGCTGTTCCGCATTCTGAAGAATAGCTTCATCAACGATTATCGGAAAAAAAGCAAGGAACCGGCTAAAGTCGATTATCAGGACGTAGAAACGACCTATAATTCGGAAGATGCCGAAACCGAGCACACCGTCGACCTGCGGGCCGAATCGGTTTCTGATTTAATTGGTGATGAAGTAGCCACCGCCCTAAACTCATTACCGGTTGACTTCAGAACGGTGATTATTCTCTGCGATATCGAAGGATTTACGTATGAGGAAATGGCTAAGATTCTGGACATTCCGATTGGCACTGTCCGGTCGAGATTGCACCGCGCTCGTAACCTGTTGAAAGAAAAATTGCGTGATTACGCGGCTTCGATGGGGTATAATGAAGAAAGTGACGAATAAACCGAACTTTTTCTACGCATAAATTGGTTCTGCTGATAACTTAACGTATTATTATTTTTGGAATAAATATAATTTTTCCAATGCAAACGTCGTTGCCATCATCGTCTTCATCCAGCCTTCGCCCTGCGATGAAAGAACATTGCGATCACCAGGCAGATTGCTTGAAGATGATACAATTAATTCTGGATGGGGAAGCCACCGAACAGCAACTCGCCCGCCTGCGGGATAACTTAGAGACCTGCCAACCCTGCATTCGCATGTATCATTTGGAGAAGGAAATCAAGGAGTTGCTTACCAAGAAAATGGAAAAAAGGTGCTGCCCCGATCAGTTAGTGGCAACCATCAAAGCCAAGATTCTTACATTCAGCTAACCAAAACACAACCTAATTGGGGTAATCAGACCACCGTTCCAAACGGCCCTGATTACCCCAATTCACTTTAAACAGTTTACCAAACTTGGACGGCAAACTCATTATCTTCTCGGCTCCTTCGGGGTCTGGCAAAACCACCATCGTCAAGCATTTGCTGGCCGGGAACGCAAATCTCGGCTTTTCTATTTCGGCCTGCACCCGCGACCGCCGGGGTCGCTCAGAGGAAAATGGTAAAGATTATTATTTTCTGACACCCGAAGAGTTTAAGCAGAAAATTGATAATCACGAGTTTGTAGAGTGGGAAGAGGTGTATGTTGGCGCATTTTATGGCACATTAAAGTCTGAAATCGAACGGCTGTGGGCGGCTGGTAAACACGTACTGTTCGATGTTGACGTAAAGGGTGGCCTAAAACTAAAAGAATATTATGGCGACAAGGCACTGGCGGTTTTCGTGAAGGTTCCCGATGAAGAAACCCTCCGTCAACGCCTGATTGGACGCGGTTCTGAAACGGAAGAAAGCCTGTCGAAACGGCTGTTTAAAGTGCATTTCGAGATGAGTTTTCAGAATGAATTCGACGTTATTTTAGTCAACGACGATCTGGAAACCTCATACCGCAAAGCCCAGCAATTGGTCGACGATTTTGTCAGAGAAGGCAAAATGCCCGCCAAAGGAACGGTTATTTGACAGAGTTATAGAGTTGTAGGGTTATATGGTTGTAAAGTTGGGCTGTAGCCTTCTTTTGCGAAGCAACCCTACAATGGTATAACCCTACAACGGTACAACTACTGATGAAAATAGGTTTGTTCTTCGGGTCGTTCAACCCGATTCATATCGGACATCTGATTATAGCCAACACAATGGCGACATCGACCGACCTGGAGCAGGTCTGGTTTGTGGTATCGCCCCAGAATCCGTTTAAGAAAACGAAAAGTCTATTACACGAATTCGACCGGTTCGACTTGGTGGAGCGGGCCATCGCCGATAACAGCCGTTTAAAAGCCACCAACATCGAGTTTTCGATGCCTAAACCCAGCTACACGGTCGATACGCTGGCGCGACTAAGCGAGAAGTATCCGCAACACCAGTTCGCGCTCATCATGGGCGAAGACAATCTGGAGCAGTTTGCCAACTGGAAAAATCATCAGGCTATTCTCGATTTCTACGGTCTGTACGTGTATCCGCGCCCCCGCGCTGCCGACAGCCCTTTCAAAACGCACCCCAACGTTCGGCTGGTTCAGGCTCCTTTGTTGGATATTTCGGCCACGTTTATCCGCGAAAGCCTGAAAGCTAACCGCTCCATCCGCTACATGGTGCCGGAGGTAGTCGAAGAAATGATAGAGCGGAAGAAGTTTTACGTTTGAGCGTAATGCGGCTGGAAAGCCGCTCGTCTATTCAAGTTAATGTGTTTACCGGCGGCTTTCCAGCCGCATTACACATCACTTACGGTATCCCGTTCTGGAACGTAATTTCGGTGGCTAAACCGATGGCACTGAATCGGATTGCTACCGAACGGCTTCGTGATTTGGCACCGGCTTTATCGCATTGCGGGCCTTTTTGCAGAAAATAAATGTAAAATTTCTGATTCCGGTCAGCAATCTGATTAACGTCGGGCCGACCCAGCAGTTCGCCGATGGAGTTGGCTGTTTTGCCCCGGATGTTTTCTATTTCAGCGCGGAAGTCAGGTTCGAGCGCGGCCCGCACACCGTTGCACCCCCCCCGGTCGCCCCGCCATTTTTTCAGGTCGAGTTTGCCAAGCTGATCTGGTGCGGGACCGCAGGCTGTGAGGAGAATGCTTACTATAATGGTAGTGAGTGGGCGCATACGTAATGCGGCTGGAAAGCCGCTTCTTCCTAAATCTTTACAAAAGCGGCTTCCCAGCCGCGTTACACTACTCATTATAGATCACCTGCAAAACAGTTTGTCCAACGGCTTTGAGCGTGGCCCGGTCAATGTTGCTCATATCGTCTTCGGCGGTGTGCCAGGCCGGAAAGAAGCCGCCTGTACCAATGTTGGTATGAATAATATCAATCATCGGAATTTTAGCGATGGTGTTGGGAGCTACGTGGTCGTCCATGATAGCACTGCCAGGGGTATCAACAAAGTACTGACTATAGCCCAGCCGACTGGCGGTTTGCCATATGTTGTTTGTTACGTTGGGAGCGAACTGCATGGAGTGGCCCTCTTTAGGAAACGTTGCGCTTTTGGCTCCAACCATATCGAGCAGAATGCCGTAATAGGCCGAATAGCCCGGCTTGTGGGGGTTTTTGGCCCAGTAGCGCGACCCAAGACAGAAGCCCATGTAATCGTACTGATTGCCACTTGCTTGCTCAAAGTCATCTTTTACTTTTTCGCCACTGCCCCAGTCTTCGGCGTCGAAGAAAATAATGTCGATGCCTACGCCGGGTTTCTGTTGCGCCTGCTGAATGGTTCGGGCCAGTTCGAGTAACACGCCCACCCCACTTGCGCCGTCGTTGGCGGCTGTTACGGGCTTGTTTTTATCGGCAGCATCAGGATCGTTGTCGGCGTGCGGGCGCGAATCCCAGTGGCTCGCCAGCAAAATTCGTTTGGTAGCCTGCGGATTGATGCTGCCGATGATGTTGCGGGCGTTCAGCTTCTTCCCGTCCCAGGTGGTTGCCACAAAATTCTGTTCCGTCACCGTACAGCCAAACTGCTTTAACTTAGAAACCAGATAATTACCGGCGTCAACGTGTGCGGGCGTATTAGGTACGCGAGGGCCAAAAGCCACCTGCTTGTCAATATAGGCATAGGCCGAGTCGGCGTTGAAAGCGGGGGCTGTCACCTGAGCGGGCTGTTCGTTGGTTTGCGTCGCGTCGGTCTGCTTTGGTTTTTCGCGGCAGGCCGAAATGGTTAAGGCCAGAGCCAGGAAAAAAATTGTGGACTTAGTCATGATATTACTCTTCATACGCCCAGTCGATCTGGTGTTTCATGTCTTTAATTACCAGTCCCTGCGCTTTGAAATACGAACGAATCTGGTCTACCTTGTCGTATTGCCGCTGCTCTTTGTACTCGCGATAGAGTGTTAACAAGCCATCGACAACGGGCTGATCGGCAGTGCCTTCTTCGCGTAAGCCCAGCACCTCCTGCATTAATGTAACAAACGAATCTTTCAATAGGATAAACACATCTTCGCCCAACGCAGCCGGGTGTAGCTGAGTGGCGTAGAGCATATTCACATACTTGAGTAGCGTGAACACCTGCGCTATCGCTACAGCCGTGTTCAGGTCATCGTTCATGGCGTCGTAGAACTGCTGCACCGCCTGCCGAATGTCCTGCTGCTTTTTCTCGTCGGCAGACACCGTTTCGTCGGCCTGATACTGTAACGTTTTGGCGATACGCAGCCCGTTGGCAAGGCGTCGATACCCTTTTTGGGCCGCTTTCAAGGCTTCGTTCGAGAAATCGAGCGTACTGCGGTAGTGCGATTGCAACATAAAAAACCGCACTGTCATAGGGCTATAGGGCTGGTCGAGCAGATAATGACTACCGGCAAACAACTCGGAGGGTAGAAACGAGTTGCCCAGCGACTTACTCATTTTCTGCCCGTTCACAGTGAGCATGTTCGAGTGCATCCAATACCGAACCGGCTCAACGCCCGTCAGCCCGTCGCCCTGCGCGATTTCGCATTCGTGGTGTGGAAACTTCAAGTCCATGCCACCGCCGTGAATGTCGAACTGCTTACCGAGGTATTTGGTACTCATGCAGGTACATTCGAGGTGCCAGCCCGGAAAGCCTTCGCCCCAGGGCGAGTTCCAGCGCATGATGTGTTCGGGGGAGGCTCGTTTCCAGATGGCAAAATCGAGCGGGTTGCGCTTCTCCGACTGCCCGTCCAACTCGCGGGTTTCGTTCAGCAAATCGTCTAAGATGCGGCCCGACAGTTTGCCATAGTTGCCGCCCTGCTGATTATATTTCTCAATATCGAAATATACCGAGCCATTCGATTCGTAGGCTAACCCTTTGGCTAACAGCGTCTGCACGGCTTCGATTTGTTCAACCATATGCCCCGTGGCGGTGGGTTCGATACTGGGCGGCAGCATGTTGAACGCTGTCAATACAGTATGAAAATCGTTGGTGTAGCGTTGCACGATTTCCATTGGCTCCAGCTTTTCGAGTTTCGCCATGCGCCCGATTTTGTCTTCGCCTTCATCGCCATCGCCCACGAGGTGGCCCACGTCGGTGATGTTGCGCACGTAGCGAACTTTGTAGCCAATGTGCGTCAGGTAGCGAAAGAGCGTATCGAACGTCAGGAACGTGCGCGAATTGCCGAGGTGGACATAGTTATAAACCGTTGGCCCACAGACGTACATGCCTACATAGGGCGGACTGAGCGGCTCGAACAGTTCTTTTTGGCGGGAAAGCGTATTGTACAGCTTCAGGGGTTGCATGTCGCGAAATTACGCATTCCGGTTTGGAAAACGGCGAACCCACTCAAGTTCGCTATCTTTGCTGGAATTTTTAGTGAAAAGTGAAGAGTGAAAAATGCAAAGTGCCTGCAAGTTCGGGGCGTTATTCATTTTTCACTTTGCATTTTTCACTCTTCACTTGAAAGATGCAAGTTGTCGAAGTAGGCGCGAACGCCCGGTATCAGAAAGAATTTATTCAGTTTCCCGTGCGGCTCTACCGGAACGATTCGTGCTGGATTCGTCCGTTGGATGCCGACGTGGAGGAGGTGTTCGATCCGGCCCGCAACAAACGCTTTGACCACGGTGAATGCACGCGCTTTCTACTGCTGAACGACCGGGACGAGACCATCGGACGAATAGCGGCTTTTGTCGATTACGAGATTGCCAGCTTAGACAATGACCAGCCTACGGGCGGCATAGGATTCTTCGAGTGCATCGAGAATCAGGAGGCTGCTTTCGCGCTCTTCGACGCAGGCAGGATATGGCTACAGGAACGCGGCATGGAAGCCATAGACGGGCCGATAAATTTCGGCGACCGTGACCGTTGGTGGGGCTTGCTCGTCGATGGGTTCGACCGCGAACCGAACTACTGTATGCCCTACACCAAGCCGTACTACATTCCGTTTTTTGAAAACTACGGCTTTCAGGATTATTTCAAACAGTTTACGTTTGGCATTCCAACTACCTGGGATAAACTGGTCGATATGTCGCAGGCGGTGAAAGACCGCGCCCGGCGTATCTACGAAAATCCGGAGTATAGCTTCCGCACGCTTGACAAGCGCGACCTGCCCGCTGCCGCCGAGCAGTTTCGGCATATCTACAACGCGGCCTGGGGCCAACATGCGGGCGTGAAAGAAATGACTGCCGAACAGGCGCAGGGGCTGATGCAGAAGCTAAAGCCGGTTATTGACGAGAAAATCATCTATTTCGCCTATCACGGCGATGAGCCGGTGGCCTTTTTCGTGTGCCTGCCCGAACTGAACCAGATTTTCAAGCATGTTAATGGCAAATTAGACCTGATAGGCAAGCTGAAATTTCTGTGGCACGTTGTCCGCAAAACCAACCGCAAAGCCTTCGGGGTAGTGTTTGGCGTGGCTCCGGCGCATCAGGGCAAGGGACTCGAAGCGGCCATCGCACTTCGGATGCCGCACGAAGCCGATACGAATCCGAATTTCCAGTACGATACGCTCGAAATGAACTGGGTTGGCGATTTTAATCCCATTATGGTGCGCTTCGTGAGCCAGTTAGGATCAACTATCGTCAAAACCCATGTGACCTATCGCTATTTGATTGACCGTACCAAACCATTTAAACGCTGCCCCGTAATTGGGCGAAAGAAAGAAAAATAATGAGCTTAGTAACCGTTGGTTCCGTTGCGTTCGATGCGCTCGAAACGCCTTTTGGCAAAACCGATAAAATTATCGGCGGTGCTGCCACCTACATCACGCTGTCGGCGTCGTATTTCACGGAGAAAAACAATCTCGTAGCTGTCGTAGGCGACGATTTTCCGCAGAGCATGATCGATATTCTGGAGAGCCACGGCGTTGATACGCAGGGACTGGAGATTCGGAAGGGAGAGAAAACGTTTTTCTGGTCGGGCAAGTACCACAACGACATGAACACCCGCGATACGGTGGAGGTGCAACTGAACGTAATGGGCGATTTCGACCCAAAAATTCCCGATGCTTACCAGGATTGCCAATACCTGATGCTTGGTAATACATCGCCGACGGTACAGCGGCTGGTAATTGAGCGGTTGCATAATCGCCCGAAACTGATTGTTCTGGACACGATGAATCTCTGGATTGAGATTGCCAATCCCGACCTGATGGAACTGCTGAAATTAGTCGACGTATTGGTAGTGAACGATGAAGAAGCCCGGCAACTCACCCGCGAGTATTCGTTAGTACGGGCAGCAGCCAAAATTCGCGAAATGGGGCCGAACACCGTCATCATTAAAAAAGGCGAACACGGTGCGTTGCTATTTCAGGGCGATCAAATCTTTTTCGCTCCCGCGCTGCCACTCGAAGAAGTGTTTGACCCAACCGGCGCGGGCGATACCTTCGCAGGAGGTTTTATTGGCTATTTAGCTCAAACCGACGACAGTTCGTTCGACAATATGAAGCGGGCCATTATTTACGGTTCAGCAATGGCGTCGTTCTGCGTCGAGAAGTTTGGTGCTGAGCGTATTATGAATCTGACGCAGGAAGAAATCGATGCCCGCGTTCGGGAGTTCATAAAACTGTCGGCCTTCGGGCTAGTATAAACGTTTCGGATAGCTGAATCGTTATATACCAGCATTTCAACCTCTACAACGACCGTATGGTACGTTTTTTCTCCTGTCTGAGCTTACTGCTCTGCACAACCCTGGCTTTGTCGCAGCCAGCCGTTCAACCTAAACAAGGTAAATCCCCCGCTCGGTCGGCAAGCCCGGCCAGCAAAGCAATCAACCTCAATGCCCCCATCCCAACCGACCCGGCAGTGAAGGTGGGCAAACTACCAAACGGCCTGACGTATTACATCCGCAAAAATGCCGAGCCGAAAAACCGGGCCGAACTGCGGTTGGTGATCCGGGCGGGGTCGGTACTCGAAACCGACGAGCAGCAGGGCCTGGCCCATTTTATGGAACACATGGCCTTTAACGGCACCAAAAACTTTCCAAAAAATGAACTCGTCAACTTCCTGCAATCGGCGGGGGTACGGTTCGGAGCCGACCTGAACGCCTACACAGGTTTCGACGAAACGGTGTATCAACTGCCCGTTCCGACCGATTCGGCGCGGCTGTTTGAGCGGGCTTTTCAGATTCTGGAAGACTGGGCACACAACGCTACCATCGACCCGGCAGAGGTTGAAAAAGAACGGGGCGTTATTCTGGAAGAACGGCGGCTTGGGCGCGGAGCCGGTCAGCGGATGCGCGATAAATATTTTCCGATTTTACTCAACAATTCGCAGTATGCCAACCGCTTACCGATTGGCACCGAGCAGGTGCTGACGACGTTTAAGCCTGAAACGCTGCGGCAGTTTTACAAAGATTGGTATCGACCCGACCTTATGGCCGTGATTGCTGTGGGCGATTTTAACGCGACCGAAGTCGAAGCGATGATTCGGGAGAAATTCGGGCGAATTCCGGTGGTTAAGAACGCAAAGCCGCGCCGGGACTACGAAATTCCGGCACACAAAGATACGAAAGTGGTGATTGTGACCGACCCAGAACAGCCGAATACGGTGGTGCAGGTGATTTACAAACGCCCCGAAATCAAAGAGCGGACCCTCAACGACCTGCGCGAAAGCATCAAACGCGGCCTGTTCAACACCATGCTGGGCAACCGGATTCAGGAACTGACGCAGCAGGCTAATCCGCCGTTTCTGGGCGGCTACAGCAATTACAGTGATTTTCTTGGCAATCTCGATGCCTTTACGTCCATTGCTGTAGCGAAGGAAGGTAATGTAGAGCGGGCCATTCGGGCGGTATTGGACGAAAATGCCCGTGTAAAACAATTTGGCTTTACAGCTACCGAACTGGCCCGCGCCAAGCAGGAATTTTACACGAACGTGGAGCAGAGTTATAGCGAACGTAACAAAACCCGCTCGGCTAATTTCGTCAGTGAATATGTTCAGAATTTCACCGATAAAGAGCCATACACAAGCATCGACTTCTACTTCGATTTCACGAAAAAGGTGCTGCCCGGCGTTGCCCTCGATGAAGTCAATACGCTGGTCGATCAGTTTATCAGGAACGAGAACCGGGCCGTGATTGTGATGGCCCCGGAGAAAGATAAAGCCAAACTGCCGACCGTTGAGCAGATTATCGGCTACGTCGATAGCGCGGGCAAAGACCTCAAACCTTACGAAGACAAAACCCTCGACGCGCCATTGGTGGCAACACCGCCCACGCCTTCGCCCGTGTCAAACGCACGCGAAATCAAAGAAATAGGCGTCACAGAATGGACACTCCGCAACGGCGTTCGGGTAGTGCTGAAACCGACGGATTTCAAGAACGACCAGATTTTATTTTCTGGAGTGAGTTTTGGCGGCACGTCGCTCTACGAGTTGAAAGATTTTCAATCGGCGCGGTTTTCGAGTACGCTGGCGGCTATGGGCGGCACGGGTGCTTACAGTCAGGTGCAGTTAGGCAAATTTTTGGCTGGCAAGCAGGTAAATGTATTTCCGTTTGTGAGCGAGCTGAACGAAGGCGTCAACGGCAGCGCGGCCCCGAAAGACCTTGAAACGGCACTGCAACTGCTCTACAGCTATTTCACACAACCCCGCAAAGATCCCGACGTGGTGGCCGGGTTCCTGTCTAACCAACGAAACGCGCTGCAAAATCAGATCAACACGCCCACGCCCCAACGGGTGTTTCAGGATACAATATCGATCACGCTGGGCGCGAACAATCCGCGTCGGCAACCGCTTAAACCGGCTGATTTAGACAAGATTGATCTCGACCGGGCCATCAGCATCTATCAGGAACGCTTCGCCAATGCAGGCGATTTCACGTTCTTCTTCGTCGGCAATTTCAACGAAGAAAACATTAAGCCGCTCATCGAAAAATACCTCGGCGGTCTGCCCGCCACACCTGGCAAAACCGAGAAGTTTACCGACCTCGGCATTCGGATTCCGGCGGGACAACTGAGCAAAACCGTTTATCGCGGTCTCGACCCGAAAGCTACCGTGCAGATGGTGTATAGCGGAGACCTGACATGGTCGCCCGAGACCACAACGCAATTAGACGCCCTGGCCGAAGTGCTGGAAATCAAGCTGATTGAAAAGCTGCGCGAAGAAGAGAGTGGCGTCTATGGCGTTGGGTCCAATGCCAGCTACAGCAAATACCCGGTGCCGCGCTACACGTTCCGCATCAGCTTCGGCTGTGCGCCCGAAAACGTAGAGAAGCTGATTGCCAAAACGCAGGAGATCATAAATACTATCAAGCAAAACGGTGCCGCTCCGGGCGACATTGCCAAGTTTAAGGCCGAAACCTGGCGCGAAACTGAAGTGCAGTTGAAAGACAATCAGTTCTGGCTCGGCTATCTGCAAAGTCAGTATTTCAATCAGGATGAGCCGACCGAAATTCTGCGCGAAAACGAGCAGTTGAATAAAGTGACCGTCGATAGCACGAAAGCAGCCGCTAACAAGTATCTGGCCGACAACGTTGCCCGGTTCGTGCTGCTGCCGGAGAAAAAAATGGAGATAGGTAAGTAGTATCGGTTGAAGGTAAATTTAACCTGTCGTTTTCCGCAAGTTGCGCTCTATGCCTCAACAACCGCCCCAACTCCGAACCGTTGCCGTAACACGCTACGTAACGCCCCTGCGCGAAGGAGGTTCGTTGCCCGCCATCGTCGAAGCCGACGACGAGTTTCTGTATGTGCTGAAGTTTCGTGGGGCTGGGCAGGGTGCCAAAGCCCTGATTGCCGAACTCATTGCGGGCGAACTTGCCCGCGCAATCGGTTTGCGCGTACCCGAACTGGTGTTCGCTACGCTGAGCGAAGCCTTTGGCCGCACCGAACCCGACGAGGAAATTCAGGATTTGCTCCGGGCCAGCGAAGGACTGAATCTCGGTCTGCATTACCTCTCCGGAGCCATTACGTTCGACCCGATTTTAAACACTATCGATGCCCGTTTAGCCTCAGAAATCGTATGGTTCGATTGCTTTATCACAAACGTTGACCGAACGGCCCGGAATACCAATATGCTGATGTGGCACAAAGAGTTGTGGCTTATCGACCACGGCGCGGCTTTGTATTTTCACCATTCCGGTCAGCCGTGGGAAGAGCAGGCAGTTCGGCCCTTCGTAGCCATAAAAGACCACGTCCTATTGCCCCGCGCTACCGAACTCGACGCCGTTGACGCTGACTTCCGCCAACGCCTGACACCCGACCGCATCCGGGCTATCGTATCACTCGTACCCGACGAGTGGCTGACCGATGCCGAATCGGACGCTACGCCCGACGAACGGCGCGAGGTATATGCCCGGTTTTTAGAAACCCGCCTGGCTCATTCCAACACCTTTTTGACTGCTGCTAACGATGCCCGGAATGCACTTGTATGAATACGCCGTAATTCGGGTGGTGCCGCGCGTTGAACGCGAAGAGTTTCTGAACGTGGGCGTTATTCTGTATTGTTCGGCGCAGGGATTTCTGCAAACCAAATTTGCGCTTAAGGAAGAACGGCTACGGGCATTTTCGAGTGCTGTAGACATATCTGAACTGCACGAGCGTTTGCAGGCATTTGAGCGGGTGTGTGCGGGTCGGCGTGAGGGCGGGCCGATTGGTCAGTTACCGATTGCCGGACGGTTTCGGTGGCTGACAGCCGCCCGTAGCACGGTGGTGCAACCATCGGCGGTACATCCGGGCTTATGCGTCGATGCCGCCGAAATGCTGGAGCGTTTGGTTGAGCAGTTGGTGCTTTAGTCGGTTCAACCCGACGACGTGTTGCTTACCGTTCCCTCAATTAGTCGCCGTTAGCCAATTATTTTAAATAACTTTCTGGTAATCAGCAGGAAGTTATGAAAATCAAACCCGACACCACGTTAGTCGAGTATTTTTATCATTGGGAGCGTACTACGCCTGATCGTATTTTTCTTCGGCAGCCCTTTGGCGATACCTGGCTCGACTTTACCTGGCAGCAGGCTGGTGAGCAGGCCCGTAAGTTAGCGGCCTACCTGCATTCGCTGGGTTTACCGCCCAAAAGCCGCATTGGGCTGGTGTCTAAAAATTGTGCTGAATGGTTTATCAGCGACATTGCTATCATGCTGTCGGGCCATGTGTCGGTGCCATTTTACCCAACACTTACGGCAGAACAACTTGAGCAGGTAGTCGTACATAGCGGCTGCAACGTATTGTTAGTCGGCAAGTTAGACAACTGGAACGCTATGAAGGCGGGTGTTCCGAACGGTGTAATCTGTGTTTCGTTTCCTACGTACAACCCCGACCCAGCGCATGTGCAATGGGCCGATGTCATGACGTCGCAGATACCCTTTAGCGACTCACCCCTACCATCACCCGATGAGCTTATGACCATTGTGTATACGTCGGGCACCACGGGCAATCCAAAAGGCGTGATGCTGACCTTTGGCGGTTTCGCTCTTGTATTGCATTCACTTAAAGAGTTTGTACCAATAGAAGTTCCAGCCATTCGGTTGCTGTCGTATCTGCCGCTGTGTCATATGGCGGAGCGTGGTATTTTAGCCAATATGGCCCTGGCAACAGGCGCAACGGTTCATTTCACGGAGAGCATCGACACGTTTTCTAAAAACTTAGCTGCCGTTCAGCCAACGCATTTTGGGTCGGTGCCACGCATTTGGGTTAAGTTTCAACAAGGTATTCTGGCGAAAATGCCGCAGAAACGACTCGATTTGCTGTTGCGCATCCCCATTCTGAGTGGTATTGTGAAGAAAAAGATCAGAACAACTTTAGGGTTAGGTCAGGTGCAGTTTATTGGGGTAGGAGCCGCGCCGATGCCGGTTAGCCTGATGCTGTGGTTCAGACGTTTAGGCATTCACATGCAGGAAATTTACGGCATGACTGAAACAACCTCGACCATCAGCGTTATGCCGCGCAATGGCATTAAAGATGGGACCGTTGGAAAAGCCTTAGCCACCGTGACGGTAAAAATCGACCCGGACACGGGCGAAATTTGCGTTAAATCACCCCACAACATGCTGGGCTATTACAATGAACCCGCCATGACCGCCGAAACCCTTGGTACTGACGGCTGGTTGCACACGGGCGACAAAGGCGAGGTTGACGCGGAGGGTTATTTAAGGATAACGGGCCGGGTTAAGGAAATGTACAAAACAAGTAAGGGTGAATACGTAGCCCCGTCCCAGATTGAACTGCGCTTTGCCGATAATGCGTTGATCGAGCAGGTGTGTGTAGTAGGGCAGGGACTGCCTCAACCCGTTGCGCTGATTGTATTGTCCGAATCGGCCCGCGCCGAAGACAAAACAATTGTCGCCGAAAGTTTACGCCTGACGCATCAATCGGTCAACAAAATTCTGAAACCTTACGAGCGGGTACAGAAAATCGTTGTCGTGCAGGAGCCGTGGACAGTAGAAAACAATCGCATGACACCAACGATGAAGCTGAAGCGAAAAGAGGTAGAAAAAGCCTTCGCATCGCGCATCGAAGGCTGGTACGAACACAAAGACGATTTTATCTGGGAGATGTAGTTCAGACTGTCGTTGCTGCTACCACTGGCACATTGGTTTTTTTAATGGCCTCAATGCCACCTTCCACGTTTATTACGTTGTGAAATCCCCGTGCTTTCAGAATCGAACTTGCCACCATCGACCGGTAGCCCCCGGCGCAATGCACATAGAGAGGTTCATGGCGTGAAAGCTGGGCCATATGGTCGTTGATATTATCTAACGGCATATTCTCGGCATCGCGCACGTGACCGGTTTCAAATTCTGCCGCTTTGCGTACATCAACGACGGTAAAGTTCGATGCATTTTGCCAGCGTTCGGCAAACGTAGCCGGGGAGATTGATGCTACCGTGTCTACCTCGTTTTCACTTTTTTGCCAAGCCGCAAAGCCCCCGTCGAGGTAGCCTATGCAATTGTCGTAACCCACGCGGGCCAGCCGCAGTACGGTTTCTTCTTCTTTGCCAACGGGTGTCACGAGCGCGATGGGCTGCTTCAGATCGGGAATCAGTGCCCCTACCCAGGGCGCAAATTGTCCGTTCAGGCCAATGTTTATGGCGTTCGGAATAAATCCATTGGCAAACTCGGTAGCATCACGCACGTCGAGTATCAACGCCCCCGTTTCGTTCACGGCAGCTTCGAACATCGCTGGCGACAGAGCCTGACTGCCTCGTTGCATAACGGCATCGATAGATTCGTACCCTTCTTTGTTGAGTCGAGCATTTTCGGCGAAATACGCCGGAGCCTCGGTCAGGCCATCGAGAACTTTTTCAACGAATTCGTCTTTCGTTTCAGCCCGCAACGCGTAGTTAAAGCGTTTCTGATTACCGAGCGTATCGGTAGTTTCTTTGCTCATATTTTTGCCACAGGCCGACCCAGCCCCATGTGCCGGGTACACAATTACGTCGTCGGGCAGGGGCATAAGTTTGGTATGCAGGCTGTCGTAGAGCATCCCGGCCAGGTCATGTTCCGTCAGGTTGCCTTTAATGGCTAAGTCGGGGCGACCTACATCGCCGATGAAGAGGGTATCGCCCGTAAAAATGGCGTGTTCCCGGCCCGTTTCATCAATCAGCAGGTAGGTTGTCGATTCAGGCGTATGGCCGGGCGTATGCAAAACCTTGATCGTTACATCGCCGAGCGTAAAGATTTCGCCATCGTGGGCGTGATGTACGGCGTAGGTCGTGTTGGCATTGGGACCATATACAATCGTTGCGCCGGTTTTGGCTGCCAAATCGAGGTGGCCCGATACGAAATCGGCGTGGAAGTGCGTCTCGAATACGTATTTTATGTGCGCTCCGGCTCGTTCGGCTTTGCGGATGTAAGGCGTTGTTTCACGCAACGGATCGATAATAGCTGCTTCGCCGTTACTTTCGATATAATAAGCTCCCTGCGCCAGGCACCCCGTATACAACTGTTCGATAATCATAACACTTCTTTCAAAATCACATACCCCGCTACCATCAGCACAAACCAGCCGAATCCTTTTTTCAGTTTTTCGGGTGCCACAAAACGGGCGAAATACATACCGAGAAAAATCCCGACAATAGATAAACCCGTAAAGGGCAGCAGAAAATTCCAGTTCAGTTGGGTATGCTGGATGTCGCCCAGGAAGCCAACGAACGAATTCACGGCAATAATCAGCACCGACGTTGCTACGGCGCGGTGAATAGGCAACCCGGCCAGCAGCACCAGCATTGGCACAATCAGAAAACCGCCCCCGGCCCCGATGGTTCCGGTCAGCAAACCAACGGCCAGGCCGTCGAGCGCGAGATTGCCATAGCGTGGCCTACCGTCGGCGGCTTCGCCCTGTTCGGGCCGGTCGCTGCGAATCATGGCGCGGGCGGCTAACACCATTACCACCACAAAGAAATACAGAATGGCGTTCGGCTTCGACAGCGTAAACGTCTCAAATTGAACGAGTGGATCGGGCAGCGCGGGCAGCAAAAACCGCCGACTGAGGTAAACCGACACGAACGAAGGCAGGGCAAAAGCCGCCGAAACGCGCAGATCAACGTGTTTTTGCCAGAGATGGCTGATTGACCCTACCAGCGAAGTTACGCCCACCACAAACAGTGAATACGTGGTTGACAGCACGGGCGAAATTCCAAACGCATAAACGAAAATTGGCACCGTCAGAATCGACCCTCCACCCCCGGCCAGGCCAATGACCAAACCAACCAGCAGGGCCATCGCATAGCCTATAGAGTACTGAATATCCATGAATAGGCAAAACTAAGGCATTCGACGCGATGTTCGGACGCCATTAAATACAAACGGTCTCCGACAGTTGTGTCAGAGACCGTTATACAAATGAGCTAAGACCTGTCAATCAGGCAAATCATTAAGATTACTGTTTTTGCGGCTATACAGGAAGTAAACGATTAATCCCAGGATGCCCCACACCAAGAAGGTCAGCTTGGTATCGTGCCGCAAATTCCACATCAAATAAAGATTCGCCAGAATACCCAGCGTAGCAATGACCGGCAGGGCGGGGGTACGGTAAGGCCGTTCGAGGTTTGGCTCCCGGACGCGCAGTAACCACACGGCCCCGCAAATCATGGCAAAAGCAAACAGCGTTCCCGAACTGCACAATTGCGATACTTTGTCGATAGGAGTCAGCGCAGCTACTGTTGAGACAATGGCACCCACGAAAATAGTGCTTTTCCAGGGGGTTTTAAAAGTCGGGTGAATGGACGCGAACAAGTTACGGGGTAGCAGCCCGTCTTTAGCCATACCGAGGAAAATCCGGGTTTGACCGAGCATCATCACCAGCATCACCGATGTCAGGCCCGCAATGGCGGCAATCGTAATCAGGTATACAGCCCAGGTCAGGCCCTGATCGGCAAATGCCTGCGCAACGGGTGCTTTCAGGTCGAGGGCATCGTAGCGAACCATACCCGTCAGCACGAGCGACACCAGAATATACAAGATCGTGCAAATAATGAGCGAAGCAATAATGGCAAACGGAACGTCTTTCTTGGGGTTAATCGCTTCGCCAGCCTGTGTCGAAACGGCATCGAAACCGATGTAAGCGAAGAAAACAATCCCAGCCGCCGTCACGATACCATCGAAGCCAAAGTGCGTTTGTCCGGTTTTATCAACCACTGGGTCGGGAATAAACGGAGTCCAGTTGGCTACATCGACGTAAAACGCACCCGCAACGATCACGAAGATTACGGTGGCTACTTTCACCATCACAATGATGTTGTTGGTACTGGCGGCTTCTTTGATGCCCTTAACCAGAATATACGTAACCACCCAAACGATCAGAAACGCGGGCAGGTTGATCGCGAACGAAAAATCGGGAACAGCCTGACCAGCCGCCCGCATGGCTTCGGCTTTTTCCTGCGCCGTTACGGGGTCATTCATCAACCAAACGGGCGGATGAACGTTGAACAGGTGCAAAAACTTTTCAAAGTAGCCCGACCAGCTTACGGCTACCGTAGTAGCTCCCATCATGTACTCAAGAATCAGGTTCCAGCCAATAAGCCAGGCAAACAACTCGCCTACAGTGCCATACGAGTAGGCGTAAGCTGATCCTTCAACGGGCAGAATGGAGGCAAATTCGGCGTAGCAAAGAGCGGCAAATGCACACGCTATACCGGCCATCATGAACGATAGGGCCAACGCCGGGCCAGCCCATTCGTTGGCGGCAATACCGGTGAGCACAAACACACCCCCGCCAATAACGGCACCAATGCCGAGCGACGTTAGCCCCCAGCGTGTTAGCACCCGCTTCAGCTCGCTTTTTTTCATGTCGGCCTCATAGGCCGCTAACGGCTTCTTTCGCCAAACGCTGGTTGTGTCACTTGGTTTTACTTGGGTTTCCATGCAGGAAAAGAATTCAGTTTGGTAAAAAGGACGTTCTGTAAAAGAAAGTTAGGTATAAACGTTGCGAAAGATACAAAAATATTGACTGGTTGAATGATTGAGTGGTTGAATGAATTGGTCTGAGACAAGCATTCAATCACTCAATCATTCAACCAGTCAATATTTTTATTTCTGCGACGGCTTAATTAGCGGAGCTTTTACTTTTTTCTCTTTTTTCTCCGTGAATTCTTCAGGCGTTTCGGTCGGCTTGTCCGTGAAGTCCGCCGGAATGGCGTCGAATCCAGCTTTCTTTTCTAATCGGGCTGGGACCGCGTCTTCTTTGTCCTGATCGCGGCTGAGCGCATCAACCACAATCGGCGTTGCCACAAACAGCGACGAATACGTACCGACAATTACCCCAATCAGCATCGCGAACGAGAAGCCACGGATGGTCTCGCCCCCAAAAATGAACAGTACCAGCAACACCAGAATGGTTGAGAAACCCGTAACGGCGGTGCGGCTCAGGGTGGCGTTCAACGCATTGTTGATAACCGTAGGTATGCTTTCTTTCTTGCCACGATTATCGTTCAGGTACTCGCGTACCCGGTCGAATACAACGACGGTATCGTTCATCGAGTACCCCATAATCGTCAGCAAAGCTCCTACAAACGCCTGATCGACGTCGAGTGAGAAGGGCAGAATACCGTTAAAAATCGAGAAGATAGCCAGAATCACGAGTACGTCGTGGAACAGAGCTACCACAGAACCATACCCAAAAGCAAGTCGCTTGAACCGAATCAGGATGTAGACGAACACCACCGCCACGGCCAGCAAGATAGACCAAAGGGCCGATGTCATGATGTCGTAGGCAATGGTTGGGCCAACTTTCTGCGAACTTTCGATGCGGGCAGGATTGCCTTTCAGGCTGCTCAACCCTTTGTAAACAGCCGCTTCGGCCTGTTTGTCGGCTTCGGGCGTGGTTACGTCAACCAGATATGGCGTGGTTACTTTTACCTGATTAGCTCCAATGCCTGTGCCGCCGTAGGTCTTCACTTCAGGCGCGGCACCCAGCACCGGCTCCAGAGCAGACCGAACCTCGTCAGTACTAACCGACTTCTCAAAACGCACCACATATGAACGGCCTCCCTTGAAATCGACGCCTAAGCCAAAACCTTTGAAGATAATGGAGATGACGCCGAGGGCGATAATGACCGACGATACCGTGTAGTACAGCTTCCGGCGTGATACGAAGTCGAAGTTCGAGTCTTTGAACAGATTAGCCGCCCACGACGAACTGAACGACAGCGTTTTGCCATTGCGAATGTAGTACTCCAGAATCAGGCGGGTAATGAAAATAGCCGCAAACAACGATGTCAGAATACCAATAATCAGCGTCGTGGCAAAGCCCAGAATCAGACCTGTTCCGAAAATGAATAGAATTACCCCCGTCAGGAAGGTTGTCACGTTCGAGTCGATAATGGACGACAGCGCGTTTTTGAATCCATCGGCTACGGCCAATTTAAAACCTTTACCTTCGGCCAGTTCTTCTTTGATCCGCTCGAAAATCAGTACGTTGGCATCAACGGCCATACCAATCGAGAGTACGATACCAGCAATACCGGGCATGGTCAGCACGGCACCCAGCGAAGCCATTACGCCCAGCAGGAAGAACAGGTTCACGAACAACGCAAGGTCGGCAATCAGACCGGCGCGGTTGTAGTAGAACACCACGAAGGCCAACACGAGCAAAATACCAATCACCGACGACAACACGCCTGCGCTCACGGCTTCCGAACCCAGCGTGGCTCCCACGATGCTTTCTTCCACAATTGTGGTCGGCGCGGGCAGCTTACCGGCTTTCAGCACGTTTGCCATGTCTTTGGTTTCTTCGACCGTGAAGTTGCCCGAAATGCTTGAACGGCCATTCGGAATTTCGTTCTGCACGTTCGGAGCCGTGTAAACAAGGTTATCCAGCAAAATCGCCACCGGGCGACCTACGTTAGCCGCCGTCAGGTTTTTCCACTTGCGGGCACCTTCGGCATTCATATTCATGGTCACTTCGGGCCGACCACGATCATCGTAGTCGTTGGCTGCTTCTGTAATCACGTCGCCTTCGAGCGGGGCGCGGCCAGCAGCCTTCTTCAGAAAATAAATCGGCAGAATTTCTTTCCCATCGGTAGTTGTAAATGACTTCCGATCCCAGGCAAAAAAGACGTCTGCCGGAAAGAGGTTGCGTACTTCGGGGGTATTCAGCACGGCGTTGGCGCGGGCCGTGTCTTTAAGATAAACGCCTAACTGATCCTGACCAACGGGCAGAAATAACTGTGTCAGAGCCGTGCTTTGCGCTGCTGCTGCCGCCGTATCGTTCTTGGCCGTACCCGCCGAATCTTTTTTGGCACCCTGCGCCAGTTGACTTTCAAGGCTTGTACCTTTTGCCGCCGAGCCGGTAGCCGGTGCGGTTGTAGCAGCCGTTTTAACAGCCGCTTTTCGGGCAGTTTCTTCGCGCAACAGGTAAGCACCCATACCTTCAAGTGCCGGGGCCAGTTCGTTCAGGCGGTACACTTCGGTAAATTCAAGCTTGGCGGCACCGGTCAGCAGCCGACGGACGCGTTCGGGATTGTCAACACCGGGCAGTTCAATCTGAATACGACCCGAACCTGGCAACCGCTGAATATTGGGGTTAGCCACGCCAAACTTATCGACCCGCGCCTGAATGATCTGGTATGCCCGCGTAATGGCACCTTCCACTTCTTCATTCAGTAATTTCCGCACTTCGGTATCCGACGACTGGAAATTGATTTTGCTGCGATTCGCGCTCGTAGCAAACAGGGTAGCCAGTTTAGTATTCGGCGAGATTTCCTTGTAATTATCGACAAACAAGTCGACGAAGCTCGTCCGGCTGGTTTTCTGGTCTTCAGCCGCCTGTTTTAAGGCTTCTGCAAATTTTGGGTCGCGGTTATTACCCGACAAACCGCGCAGAATATCGGCGGGCGACACTTCGAGTACTACGTGCATACCGCCTTGTAAGTCAAGGCCCAGGCCCAATTCGCGTTCGCTCACCTCCTGGAGAGTGCTGCCTAAATACACCGGCTCTTTCCAGAGCGAATCGAGGTATTTCTGTTTTTTAGCCCGGTCAACAACACCTTGTTTGTTGGTCGCGTAAGCCTCGGCATCGGCCTTGATGCTGCGCGAGACAAACGTGAACGACAGGAAGTAGATGCAAATCGCTGCAATAACCCCCGTCAGAATCAGAATTCCTGTTCTATTTTGCATGTAATGTACCGACGGGCTTCAGCCCGTGCCTATTGATAAAAAATAAATTGATAATGACCGATGGTTGTATTCAGTCTGTGTAATGACTACTTCGGGTAGCCAAAAGGCGAGTGATTATCGTACAGGCTGATGCCCGTAGGTACGATTAGTGCGTTACGGCGCGTTGGGCGCAATAGTCGTTCCGAAAACGTGTCGGAAATACGAGAAGAAATAATGCGGAAACTGAAAATGCCGCAACAGCGCAACACTGAGCAGCAGCAACAGCACAAACGTAGGTTCTGGCAGTAGAAAGGCCGTTTGGTGGCCTCCGCCCACGCAGGTGGCGGGCGTAACAACGGCTTCAAAGCCAGCCGCGCTTAGTTGGGCATCCTGTGAATGCGACTCTGCTGATTTACCCGTTTTGCCGTGTTCAACAGCGGCTTTCTTGGTCAACTCTGCCCGTTGCTGCACCATGCCGCCAGCACCCCAAACTGCCGTAAACAGCAGCAAAGTAGCCAGCATCAGGCTCGAAAAACGTTGTATAACGCGCGGTTGCTTCATGGAATCGTGAAACGGATGACAAATTTCGTACCATTTCCCCATGAAAGCAAGCGAATTATTCGGCGAAGACGGCTAAGTTCAAAACAAACTACCCTGCACGACTTTCGGCTGTAGCACCGGCTCGCGTAGATTGAGGCCACAGTGTTGGTTGAGCTGCCGTGTCCAGTATAGAATCAGTTCGGGCGCGGTGTCGTTGTCGCCCCCGCCGTGAATGAATAGATAAGCCGTTTGTAGCCCCTTCTCGAACCAGGTTTTCAGCCGTTGCACCCAGGCGTCGGCGCGGCTATAGTCGGTAGGGTGGCCTTCGTTGGCAATGAATCGTAGCGTTAGTACGGGGCTGCTCAGACCCATATGCAGCACGTCGCGCCGACCGGCTACGTCGGTAATCACTACGTGCCGATGCAGGTTGTGCAGCCGTTCGAGGGTTTGGTTCCAGATTTGGGGGCGAAACCAGTCGGGGTGGCGAAACTCAACGGCCACGTCCAACTCATCGGGCAGCGATTTCAGGTACGTTTCCAGCACCGGCCATTTCTCCGGCCCGAACGAGGGCGGCAATTGCAGAAACGACATACCCAGAAACTCTTCTAAACTCAATATAGCATTCACAAACTCGTCGGTCAGGCTCTCGGAAGCAACCAACAGGCGTTCGTGGCTGATAATCTGCGGAAACTTAGGGCAATACGTAAAGCCGGGCCGGGCGGGCGACCCGGTAGCTTCCGTTTTCCATTTTGCGATCATACCCGCTGTCGGAATCTGGTAATGAGTCAGATTGAGTTCAATGGTGTTGAACTGCCGGGTGTAATAATGCAGGAAATCACGCTCTTTGGCAGTTGAAGGATACACCTTGCCAACATAATCCTTGTTCGCCCAGATTGGCCCGCCTATGTACACCTGCGGTTGCCAACTCAGGTTACGGGGCGTTGGCTCAACCGCTGCCCATACGCGGGCGTTGAAAGGCGCACCCGGTGGCAGTGCGAAGTTAACCGTATCGAGATTAGGCGTTTTTCCGAATTCCATGTCTGTGCTGATGAAGTGACAAGTAAACAAAAAATACGTCGTATTTGTCACAAAATACACCGTATGCCCCCTGGGAGCATATCGACTTGTTGAGTTGGTCAGAACAAGTTCGGTATCAGCTTGGCACTAAATCCGCTAAAGAAGTGTTTGACATCCTCCCCTCCCTAAAGGAAGGGGATTCCCAAACGAACAAATAGTCTGAGATGGTTCACGTTTCAACTTCCACCGCCCCCCAAGCACTAAGCCTGAAAAGGTCTTACACGGAATCCACGCGCTTAGACGGTAAGCCCTACCGCAAAATTCCAAATATTCTTAGCCGCATTCTCGTCGCGGTCATGCTCACGTTTACAGTCGGGGCATTGCCAGTTACGCACAGTAAGGGGCATAGCCTGAGCCACGTAGCCACAGCACCAACACCGTTTGGAGGAGGGAAAGAAACGGTCAATCTTCACCAACGCTTTACCCCGCCAAACACACTTGTAATCCAGCATCGACACGAACCGACCGAACGAAGCGTCGCTGATATGCTTTGCCAGTTTACGATTTCTGACCAGACCCCGCACGTTCAGGTCTTCCACCGCGATTACGTCAAACCGGCGTACTATGTCGGTCGTGACTTTGTTGAGGTGGTCAACGCGGGCATTGGACAACTTTTCGTGGACTTTGGCAACTTTGATACGTTGACGGTTCCAACGTCCCGAACCTTTGGTTTTCCGGCTCAGGGACTTTTGGGCTTTTGCCAACTTGGTTTCGTACTTTCTGGTAAATCTCAGATTAGCAATCCGTTCGCCGTTACTCAGCGTTGCCAGTCGATTGATACCCAAATCAACGCCGATAGATTCGCCGGTTTTGGCGAACGTCTGGGGTGTTTCGTCCAACACCAGCGAGACGTAATAGCGTCCGGCCCCCGTCTTGCTGATAGTCACAGTCGTCGGCTGAGAGGTGAACGAGCGCGACCAACGGACTTTAAGTTTACCAATTTTGGCAAGACTCAAAACACTGTTGGTATACTTGAAAGCAGAGGTGGTGTATTCAGCACTTTGTCTGTCGCGTTTGCTCTTGAATCGGGGGTACTTAGCCCGGCCCGCAAAGAAGTTGCCGAACGCGGTTTGCAGGTTTCTGAGACTCTGTTGCAAAGGGACGCAACTGACCTCGTTGAGCCACTGGTGTTCAGGAGTCTTTTTGAGAGCGGTCAGGGCGGCACTGGATTGGTTGTAGTTGATGCGTTCCCCATTGGCCCACGCATCTGTCCGCAACCGCAAGGCCCAGTTCCAGGTAAAGCGCGTATGCCCAAATACCCGGCTCAATTCCTGAGCCTGCGTATCGGTGGGATAGCAGCGAAACGTGTACCGGACTTTCACAGTCTAAAGATACAAAAGGCATCTCACACAATCAACAGTTTATTTGTAAACTTTGGAATCGTTGCGTCTCCCCGTGCACTGGCCTTGCAACGCTACGCGCTTGCTGCCGAACGTCGGCCTGGCGCGATTCCTCCCCCCGCTAAAGCAGGGGGTTTCCTCGCGGGATTATCATGAGTTTTTAGATGCCGTTGAAACATTAGTACTATGGATAAGCAAACATTGGTAGAAAACGCCATACAAAGGATAGGCGATAGTTTGAAACAACGTGGTTTACTCCTAACTGATTATCGCGTTATGCCTGCTTATTATGGCTACCTTGTTTACCCAGCGCGTGTGGGCATTGTTATTCCATCGCTAAAAGGCAAGTCGGTCGGCGAGCGTATTGGTATTACCAGTGGGATAGCTCGTGAAGTTTTATCCGCCGAAGAGCGAGCCTTGGTCAATGCGCTGCTGCCGTTTACTTCGTCGGAAGAAATGAACGAAAACTTCGACGAACGCATTGCCCGCGTCATGGTCGAACACGCTTGGCCGGACTAACTGACACGCACGTTGAAATTAATCGAAATCAGTGTCCCGTCCGGTAAATCTCCGAGACGGGCTTATTTTTGCACTTCAAACGGGTCTGCCCCGCCGAATCCCATGATCGCTAAAACATATAGTCCGCAGGAAATAGAAGAGAAATGGTATCAGTACTGGCTTGATAACCAATTCTTTAAATCAACGCCTGATGCGCGTGAGCCGTACACCATCGTGATTCCGCCCCGAATGTGACGGGTATGCTACACATGGGACACATGCTCAACAACACCATTCAGGACGTGCTGATTCGGAAAGCGCGGATGGAAGGCAAAAACGCCTGTTGGGTGCCCGGCACCGATCATGCAAGCATTGCCACCGAAGCTAAAGTAGTGGCAATGCTCAAAGAACGCGGTATCAACAAGCACGATCTTACCCGCGAACAGTTTCTGGAGTATGCCTGGGAATGGACGCACAAATACGGCGGTATCATCCTGCAACAACTCCGTAAACTCGGCGCATCGTGCGACTGGGACCGGACACGCTTTACAATGGAACCGGCTCTGTATGAATCGGTTATCGATACCTTTGTTGACCTCTATGAGAAAGGCAAAATCTACCGGGGCGTTCGCATGGTGAACTGGGACCCGCAGGGCCTTACCGCCGTTTCCGACGAAGAGGTGATTACAAAGGAAGTACAGCAAAAACTTGTCTATATCAACTACGCCATTGCCGGTAGCGAGGGCGAATCGATTACAATTGCCACCGTCCGTCCCGAAACCATCATGGCCGATGCGGCTATCTGCGTAAACCCGAACGACGAACGATATAAGCATCTGCATGGTAAAAAAGCACTGATTCCACTCATCAATCGTGAAATTCCAATTATCACTGACGACTATGTGACGATGGACTTCGGTACGGGTGGTCTGAAAGTAACGCCCGCCCACGACCCGAACGATTACGCACTGGGTATCAAACACAACCTGCCCGTAATCGACATCCTCAACGACAACGGCACCCTCAATGAAAAAGCGCAGATTCTGGTTGGGCAGGATCGGTTTGCGGCTCGTAAAGCCATTATCAAACTACTCGAAGAAGCTGGTCATTTAGCCAAAACCGAAGACTATAAATCGAACGTTGGCACGTCGGAGCGGACGGGCGCGGTGATAGAGCCGAAACTGTCGTTGCAGTGGTTTTTGAAAATGGACGAGATTGCCAAACCCGCCCTCGAAAACGTGCTGAACGACACGATACAGCTTAATCCGCCAAAGTTTAAGAATATGTATCGGTCGTGGATGGAGAATCCGCACGATTGGTGTATCAGCCGTCAACTGTGGTGGGGGCAGCGTATCCCGGCTTTTTATTTGCAGGATGGCACCGTCGTAGTGGCCCGAAACAAACACGAAGCTCTCGAAAAAGTGCAGCATGAGCGGCTGTTGTTTGCCATGACCGAAGCCGACCTGACGCAGGACGACGACGTATTAGACACCTGGTTTTCGTCGTGGCTCTGGCCGATGTCGGTTTTCAAGCCTTCGGGCAACCCCGATGACCGGGATGCCGGACCACCGAAAGCCGGGCCGAACGATCTGGCTTACTACTATCCAACCAACACCCTCGTTACGGGTTTTGATATTATTTTCTTCTGGGTAGCCCGCATGATTGTGGCCGGGTACGAATACCAGCACGAGCGGCCATTCAAAGACGTATATTTTACGGGTATGGTACGCGATAAGCTGGGCCGCAAAATGTCGAAACAACTTGGCAATTCGCCCGACCCGCTCAACCTCATCGACCAGTACGGGGCCGATGGCGTTAGAACGGGCATGTTGTTTAGTTCAGCCGCTGGCAACGACCTCTTATTCGATGAAAAACTCTGCGAACAGGGCCGCAACTTCAGCAACAAAATCTGGAACGCCTTCCGGCTGGTAAAAGGTTGGACCCCCACCGGCGTAGAGACACAGACATCGCTGCCCATCCGGTGGTTCGAATCGAAGCTGAACGCAACGCTTACGCAGATTGAAGACGATTTCAGCAAGTTTCGTATTTCAGATGCGTTGCAGGCTATTTACAAGCTTATTTGGGACGATTTCTGTTCACAGTACCTCGAACTTATCAAACCAGCTTTTGATAGTGAGACCGGCATGGCCCAGCCCATCGACCTCGCCACCTACAACGCGACCATCAATTTCTTTGAGCGGCTGATGTGTTTGGCACATCCGTTTATGCCATTTATTACCGAAGAAATTTGGCAGGACATTCGCGAACGAAAACCCGGCGAAAGCATTTGCGTGGCTACGTTCCCACAGCCAAACGTTATCGATACGCAGATTCTGACCGATTTCGAGACGTTGTTCGACATTATTACCAACGTGCGGAACATTCGGAACAGCAAACAGATTTCGCCTAAAACCACGTTGCCGCTGGCAATCCGAACGGCTTCGTCGGCCCGCTTCCAGCCACTCGAATCACTGATTCAGAAAATGGCGAATGTGTCGGACATCAGTTACGTGGCGGAGAAACCCGACGGCAGTTCCAGCGTAGCTTTTCTGATAAAGGCCGATGAGTTTTTTGTGAACGTTGCCGGTGAGATAGATGTGGCGCAGGAAATTGAAAACGCTGAGAAAGAGTTGGCTTATCATATTGGCTTCCGCGACTCGACCCTGAAAAAGTTATCGAACGAAAAATTCGTCGCCAATGCCAAACCCGACGTGGTTGAGCGCGAACGCCAGAAACTTGCCGACGCCAATGCTAAAATTCAGGCACTGGAGGAGAGGCTCGGCGCATTGAAATAAGATGTACCGGTCCGGTTAATCGGGTAGATATATTCTACCATGTTAATTTACAAAAAAATACAAGAATATTCGTATAATTGCCCTATTAACCTTCATTGTTAACAAATGAACAAATGTGTTTTTTTAGACCGCGACGGCGTTCTAAACGAAGACCGGACCGACTACGTCTATCGGGTTGAAGATTTTATTATTCCCGACGGTGTACCCGAGGCACTGCATTTGCTGAAAAATGCCGGTTATTTGCTCATTGTTATTACTAATCAGGCAGGCATCGCTAAAGGGCTTTACACGCGCGACGACGTTATGGCGTGTTATCATTATTTGCAGCAACAGTGCGGTAATGTTATCGATGACATTTATTATAGTCCGCATCATCCGGCGTTCGACAGTCATTCGCTAACGCGTAAACCCGACTCGTTGCTGCTCGAAAAAGCAATTGCCAAATACAACATCTCCACCAGCGATTCCTGGATGATTGGCGATGCCCTGCGCGATATGCAGGCTGGTCGGCGGGTGGGCGTCCGCACGGTGCGGATTGCCCACGATGCGCAGCCTTCACCCGACTATGATGGGTGTGCGTCTAACTTGCTCGAAGCATCGCGATTTGTGTTGGAGCAGGCATAAAAAACGCCCAACGCGAACCTTGCGGGGTTTGTGTTAGGCGTTTTGTCCAATTGTTCCATTCTCTACGCCCGTATCTGCACAGGAGCGGGCTTTTGTACGCTACCATAAGCTGGGCAGGTAGCCCGGCGGTTACACGCGCTCAGCGATACAGTAGCCAGCACGATGGTCAGAATAAATAGCTTTTTCATCTACAATAACCTTCCGTTTAATGATTTGGTATGCTCTGAGACACAACGAATTTAGTGCCAAAAACTGTATTTCAGGCTTCTTCCTTCGCTAATTCTGCGGCTTCTTCACGCTCTTCGGCAGCTTCCGTTGCATCTAATTCAGTTGGGCCAGGTTCGGCATCACCGTATCCCAGAATTTTCAGCATAACCTCGCTATTCTGCTCAGGCGCAAACAGACGCGAGCGCAAATTTCCCTGTTCGTCTTTATCGACAATAACATGTTGCGGAGCAGGAATCAGGCAGTGCTGAATACCCCCGTATCCACCCAGCGATTCCTGATAAGCACCCGTGTGAAACAGGCCAATATACTGCTCTTCCTGCTCCTGATCGAAGATAGGCAAATACAGATCGGCACTGTGCGTTTCGGTATTATAAAAATCGTGCGAGTCGCAGGTTAGGCCACCGAGGTTCACTTTCTGGTAAGGATTGTCCCAGTTGTTTACCGATAGCATGATATATTTCTGACCCAGACCCCACGAATCGGGCAGTTGCGTAATGAACGACCCGTCGATCATATACCACAACTCCTTGTCATTCTGCAACTTCTGGTCGATTACTTTGTAAATAACGGCCCCGCTCTCGCCCACCGTGAACGAGCCGAACTCAGTGAAGATATTCGGCACCGGCACGTTGTTTTTATTGCATATCCACTGAATGCTCTCCACGATCTGATCAATCATGGCCTGATAATCATACGTAAACTGAAACGACGTTTGAATCGGCATACCTCCGCCAATATCAATCGAATCGAGATCAGGGCAGATTTTGCGCAATTCGCAATACTTATACATGAACCGGCTCAATTCGCTCCAGTAATACGCGCTGTCTTTGATGCCCGTGTTGATGAAGAAGTGTAGCATTTTCAACTTAAACCGCTCATTCGTCGCGATTTTGTTGCGATACAGTTCATTCACATCTGAGTAACGAATACCGAGCCGAGACGTATAAAACGCAAAATTGGGTTCCTCGTCAGTAGCAATTCGGATACCTAAATTAACGGTTTCTGCGGTTACTGTATCTTCGTAGGCTTCAATCTCCTTCAGGTTATCAAGAACTGGAATTACATTAAACCCTTCGTTCAGCAATTCAGTAATATACTGTGTGTACAGTGGGCGTTTATAGCCATTACTGATAATGTACGTTTGCTTGTTTACCTTCCCCATTTTATACAACTCCCGGATAATGGGAATATCGTAGGCCGACGAGGTTTCGAGGTGAATGTTGTTCTTGAGTGCCTCTTCAAGCACAAACCGAAAGTGGGATGACTTGGTGCAGTAGCAGTACGTATAGGAACCTTTGTAATTGTACCGCTTCATAGCGTTCTTGAACAGCAACTTGGCGTGTTCAATATGCTCCGTGATTTTGGGTAAATACGTCAGTTTCAATGGTGTACCATACTCCCGAACAATGTCCATCAAGGGCACATTGTTGAACAACAGTTGGTTGTTCTCCACATTAAACTCCCGCGTGGGGAACTCAAATGTCTGGTCAATCAGGTCATAGTAAGTTTTCATCCCTACGTTTGGCGCATACAAAGACTACCGGTCGTTGCGGTTTATAATTAAAAAAACAGCCGCGAAATTGATGCCAATGCCTGAACTTTCCAAGCATAGTCTATTCGCAAGATAGTCAACAAGATTATCCGGGGTTTGATTCGGAAACCTGCAAATTTAATAGTGACGAAATACATCTTACTTTTGTGCTTCGACACTATCTTATTGACCTCAATGCCTCAGGCTATTCATTTTATTTCTATCGGCGGCAGTGCTATGCACAACCTCGCCCTTTCGCTTCATCATCAGGGTTATCAGATTACAGGCTCCGATGACGAAATATACGAACCGTCGCGGTCGAGACTGGCTCAACACGGCCTGTTACCGGCAGAAATGGGTTGGTTTCCTGAGAAAATTTCTCATCACCTGAGTGCCGTTATCGTTGGGATGCATGCTCGGTCAGATAATCCTGAACTGGCAAGAGCACAGGAACTCGATTTACCAATCTTTTCGTATCCCGAATTCATTTACCAGCAGAGTAAACAGAAGCAACGAGTGGTAATTGCTGGCAGTCACGGCAAAACAACCATCACATCGATGATTCTGCATGTACTTAAGTACCATAATCGCAAGTTCGATTATTTGGTGGGAGCGCAGCTTGACGGCTTTGAAACGATGGCTCAATTAACGCCCGACGCGCCCATCATTATCATCGAGGGTGATGAATATGCATCGTCGCCCATTGACCCGCGCCCGAAGTTTCTGCACTATCATCCGCACATTGCGCTTATTAGCGGCATTGCCTGGGACCATGTGAACATTTATCCGACCTGGGATCAGTATGTCGATCAATTTGAATTGTTAGCCGAAGCCATGCCTAAAGCTGGCATTCTGGTTTTTGATGAAACTGACGATATGCTCGATGTGATTGGGCAAAAGGAGCGGGAAGACATTGTGAAACTACCTTACGAAGCTCACCCAAGCGACATCGTCGATGGTCAAACGCTGCTGATTACGAAGAAAGGCGAGAAAATACCTGTACTGGTTTTTGGCGAACACAACATGAAAAACATCGCTGGTGCAATGACCGTGCTCGACCGTATTGGCATCACCGACGATCAGTTTTATGCAGCCATTCCAACATTTAAAGGTGCTGCCCGACGTCTGGAGAAAATAGCTGAACGCGGAAATCGGATACTTTTTCGTGACTTTGCCCATGCACCATCAAAAGTAGAAGCAACAACGGAAGCCGTTAAAAGACAGTATCCTGACCGAAAATTGCTGGCTGTAGTTGAGTTACACACATACAGTAGCCTGAACAAAAACTTTTTAAGTCAGTATAAAAATTGCCTGGATGCTGCTGAAGAAGCGGTGGTCTACTTCAACGCTCACACATTAGCCGTTAAACAACTGGAACCAATAACTGCCGAAGATATTCTGACCGCTTTTGATCGAGCCAATCTTCGGGTGTTTACGGACAGTGATGCATTGGCAGATTACCTCAGTCAGCAACGCGATGCTGCCGACGTGTTTTTGTTGATGAGTTCGGGCACATTCGGCAATTTGAGTAACGACAAGCTGATTAAACAACTCCTTTGAGTTAGATACATTTAATTCATTTCAAAATCGTTATTACCCTTCATGCAGAGTCTTGTTGTTTATTGTGGCTCCAGTTCTGGAACAAATCCCATTTACCGTGAAACGGCTATTGAACTTGGCGAAAAAATGGCCACTCGCGCCATCCGGCTCATATATGGCGGTGGTGGCTTTGGGCTAATGGGCAACGTAGCCGACGCTGTTTTACAGAACGACGGAGAAGTAACGGGCGTAATTCCAAATTTCTTAGCTGATCTTGAAGTAGCGCACCAAACACTTACAGAACTGCATTTCGTAGAAACAATGCATGAGCGCAAGTTCAAAATGGTTCAATTGGCCCGTGGCGTAGTGGCTCTACCGGGTGGTTACGGCACCCTTGACGAACTGTTTGAAATCCTTACATGGCGTCAATTAAAACTGTATGAAGGTCCGGTAGTGCTAATAAACATTAATGGCTATTACGATCTTTTGCTACAACAACTTGACAAATGCATTACTGACGGTTTTCTAAAAGCCGAGAATCGCCAATTGCTGACAGTGGTAGATAACGTAGATGAGTGTTTGGAAAGAATAGCAGCGTATTGGGCGAACTGATAACTCGCTACAGACAGTCACAAAAACAGAGAGCGCAACAATCTGATGACTGTTGCGCTCTGCAATCCTAAAAAAAGTCAGGTGGCACCTACCTACTCTCCCACCTGTGACGGCAGTACCATCGGCAGTACGGGGCTTAACGGCTCTGTGCGGAATGGATAGAGGTGTACACCCGCCCGACCAGCACCAGCCTGACTTTTTGCTCTTCTGCCGATACCGCATCCCTGCGCTATCGCCGTACCTGCTTGTCTTTTACCCTACAGAAAGAAATCCATAACCAAACCCCGCCAACCACCTGCCCCTCAACCTGCCACAAACCATACGCTCTCGGGCTCATTAGTAGTGCTCAGCTCAACGCGTCTCCACGCCTACACCTGCACCCTATCCACGTCGTCGTCTCCAACAACCCTTACCACACGGAACACTCATCTTGGGGCCGGTTTCGCACTTAGATGCCTTCAGCGCTTATCCTAACCCAACGTAGCTACTCGGCCGTGCCTGCGGCCAGACAACCGATCCGCCAGCGGTTGGTCCATCCCGGTCCTCTCGTACTAAGGACAGACCCCCTCAGTATTCCCACGCCCACCACAGATAGGGACCGAACTGTCTCACGACGTTCTGAACCCAGCTCGCGTGCCACTTTAATCGGCGAACAGCCGAACCCTTGGAACCTTCTCCAGCCCCAGGATGTGACGAGCCGACATCGAGGTGCCAAACCTCCCCGTCGATGTGAGCTCTTGGGGGAGATCAGCCTGTTATCCCCGGCGTACCTTTTATCCTTTGAGCGATAGCCCTTCCATGCGGAACTACCGGATCACTATACCCTGCTTTCGCACCAGATCGGCCTGTTTGCCTCACTGTCAAGCCCGCTTCTGCTATTGCACTCCCCAGCCGATTACCGTCCGGCCTGAGCGGACCTTGGGAAACCTCCGTTACCCTTTCGGAGGTGACCACCCCAGTCAAACTACCCACCAAGCAATGTCCCCATAAAGGGTTAGGACGCCGGTTGTGAAAGGGCGGTATTTCAAGGTTGGCTCCAAGATGCCTGGCGACACCCCTTCACAGCCTCCCGCCTATCCTACACAGCCACAACCAGCACCCACTACTAAGCTGTAGTAAAGGTGCACGGGGTCTTTCCGTCCCGTGGCGGGTAAGCGGCATCTTCACCGCTACTACAATTTCACCGAACTCATGGTTGAGACAGTGCCCAGATCGTTACACCATTCGTGCAGGTCGGAACTTACCCGACAAGGAATTTCGCTACCTTAGGACCGTTATAGTTACGGCCGCCGTTTACTGGGGCTTCAGTTCAAACCTTCGCCCTTGCAGACTAAGCTCCCCCCTTAACCTTCCAGCACCGGGCAGGTGTCAGACCCTATGCGTCAACTTTCATTTTGGCAGAGTCCTGTGTTTTTGGTAAACAGTCGCCTGGGCCTCTTCTCTGCAGCCGCTCCCGAAAGAGACGGCCCCCCTTATCCCGAAGTTACAGGGTCATCTTGCCGAGTTCCTTAACCATGATTCTTTCGCGCACCTTAGAATATTCTTCCCGGCTACCTGTGTCGGTTTGCGGTACGGGTACCGTTGCGCTTACCATCACCCCACTTTTCTTGGAAGCCCCTTCAGCCTTTCGCTTCGACCGAAGTCTCCGCTCAGCGTGCTATTCCGTCAGCACCCAAGACCCCCAGCACTCCGTCATGAGGTGACCTGCAACAGTAGTACGGGACTATTAACCCGTTCCCCCTCAGGTCCCGCCCTTCGGCTGCCCCTTAGACCCCGA